>DASYZB010000143.1 GCA_035946615.1 Verrucomicrobiia bacterium | reverse complement strand
ACGCACCCAGCCAACGCAATCTCTACCGTTGCGGAAAATGAGCTGAAATTCTTAAAGTCGACCCGCAGTAGGTTCTTCAGATCCTTCGGAAAACCGAAGGTTCACGCTCGAATTTTGTCGCTTGTGGGATGCCAGTGAATTGTCATAACGGCAATTCTGTCTCCGTCAAATTTGAAATCAGCATTCGGAGCGGTGGCCAATCCGGAATTTCGCGCGTCCCAAGCCTTGTTTACTGCGGATTGCTGCATTCCGGCCAACATCTTGCTGTGTCGCTTTCCCCCCTTGTCCCGATACTCCACCTGAAAGGGGCTTTCGATACCGAAACCGTAAAGGTAAAATCTGAAATCGCCGTAGTGAGTAATGCGGTAATCTTTCGCCGTGGCCGTGTTACCATCGCCGGTATAGGAAACTGTTCGGAAGTTATTCAGGAGCTTCCTCGCTGGTACGCCGTTGATCGAGAGAAGTTCGGCTCCTTCGAGCGGGCTCCCAGCATTCGCTAAATCTTGATAACCATAAAGCCGATCATCGACTATCCTGGTTACCATCGGAAAAAGAGGAAGAGTTGTTACCATCTGAGTTTGCACAGCTTTTGGAAAGAAAAGATAAGTATGGCCACATTTGATGTTTGCAACCACAGGGGCCGCCAATCGCCAAAATTCAAGGGCGGTCATTGGGTGATCAATTTTTTGATAAGCGCGATCAAACGTGCGATCCATTTCTGCTTTGCCGGTGTATCGGTAAATTCCCCCATGCGCTTCCTCCAGCGCGTGCCGCATGATCTGGAAATCCTCCTGAAGGAGTTTTACTGGAATGTTCTCATCGCGTGCCGAGCACGGTAACACAAGTCCGACTGCCAGCGCGATCATCGCGGTTATCCAAGGTGCGTTAGGTCGAGATTTCATCAGCAGATAGACACCGGTACACATCGCTTTTGTATATTCCGTAAATTATGCCGAGCGCAAAAATGAAAAAAGGTCGACTCCACAAGGTTTTGAAGAATCGCCCCGTATTCTTGCCATTATCAACTGCCACAGAAAATAAGCTCAATATCAATTTTACGCGCTGACGGGGTGAGCGGGGGTGTCCAGAATCAGTTGGTAAAAGGCCAGATCCAGCCAGCGGCCAAATTTGTATCCGGCCTGGCGTATGGTCCCGGCGTGCTGAAATCCGAGTTTCTCGTGGAGTTGGATGCTCACCGTGTTTTGCGAATCAATCCCGCCGATGAGCACGTGGTAATCCTGCGACCGAGCCGCTGAAATCAGCTCCTGCAGCAAACGTTTCCCAATGCCCTGTCCACGAAAACCGGCCGCGACATAGACCGAGTGTTCGACTGAATATTTGTACCCCGGCCAGGCGCGGAAGCTGCCGTAGGTGGCAAATCCCATCAACTCACCCGCCTGACCGACGGCGCCGATGACCGGGTAATTCCCTTTCCGCTTGGTCTCGAACCACGTTCCCATGAACTCCGGCGTTCGCGATTTATAATCGTATATCGAGGTCGAGTTGAGAATGGTCTCATTGAATATGTCAAGGATCTGAGCGGAATAGGACTGGTCACAGCGGGTAAGATTCATGTCAGCAGTTTCAGCAGCGTTCTGAACGGAGGTCGCCGATCCAACAAGCAGCGCAGGAAAATGTATTTGCGCCGATGCTACGGGCTGGAACCTAATCAGTCGGGGTGTGGTGTCAAGTTATTGTGAGCGGCCCAAAACGTCGGCTAAAGCAAACTTTTTAAACCGCAGAATCGCCGTTCTTGCTCTGAATAGCCAAAGCTGCTTGATTCGGCGTCAGGCTTACTATGGATAGACCATTGCTGCGCTGGGGCATTATGGGCACAGCCAACATTGCCCGAAAGAACTGGAAAGCGATCTGGAACTCGCAAAATGGCCGCGTGGCGGCTGTGGCCAGCCGTGATCCTCGGCGCAGCCAGGAGTTCATCCAGGAATGCCAGGCGTGCGCCCCATTCAATCCGCCTCCACGCGCGCTGGGCCGTTACGAGGAGTTGCTGGCCTCCAGCGATATCGACGCTGTTTATGTCCCGCTCCCGACTGGCATTCGCGCGGATTGGATCAAAAGAGCGGCTGAGGCTGGCAAACATGTCGTCTGCGAAAAGCCTTGCGCAGCCAATGTAGCGGAGTTGAGAGGGATGCTCGAAATTTGCCGGCGAAACCGAGTGCAATTCATGGACGGCGTGATGTTCATGCACAGCCGCCGCCTGGAACGCATCCGCGAACTGCTCGAAGACGGCAAGACCATCGGGCCCATCCGGCGGATTACCTCGGCGTTCAGCTTTCGGGGTTCGGAAGGTTTTTTTGAATCCAATATTCGTGCGCGAAGCGACCTGGAGCCCTACGGCTGCCTGGGCGACCTCGGCTGGTACTGCATCCGCTTTGCGCTCTGGGCCATGAACTGGAAACTCCCCGAACGCGTGACCGGCCACTGCCTTTCGGAGCTCAAGCACCAGGCCAGCCAGCCGCCTGTGCCAACCGAATTTTCAGCCGAGCTGTCTTTTGATGGCGGGGTCACCAGCGGGCTTTATTGTTCCTTTCTTACCGAAATCGAGCAGTGGGCCATTATCAGCGGCGAACATGGACACCTCAGTGTGCCGGACTTTGTCCTGCCTTTCTCCGGAACCGAATTAGGGTTTGAAACCGGAAACCCGATCCACCAGGCGCGCGGCTGCGATTTCGATGTGCAGCCGCACATCCGGCAATGGACGGTTAAAGAAGCAAGTCATAGCGACCCAACGGCGCAGGAAAGCAATCTGTTTCGGCATTTCACCGAACAAGTTCAGTCTGGGCGTCTTAACGACCTTTGGCCGGAGATGGCGTTGAAGACGCAGGCGGTGATGCAGGCCTGCCACGAATCGGCCCTCGGACAGGGAAGCGCTGTCAGGTTGGATGCGGCGACGGGGCGCATGACAAAGTAGCGCGTGGCTGCGAGGCCGCGGGTTGGGCGGCGCCATGCTGTCTAAAGACCGGGCGAGACGCTCGGTGAACTCGCCGGCGGGGACGCTATTTGGGCCTTGGCCCATTGGCGGCGACTCACTTCCCGGAAGCTTTTATCATTTCGTCCACCAGTTCATCGGCAGTCCAGGTGTTGCCGTTGAGAATTTTCTGCACGCGCCCTTTCGAGTCAATTACGGCGGTGCGCAGGTTATGGCTGATGCTGCCGGTCTCATCGTGCCAGAAGGCCATCCCGAATTGCTCCGTGATGGCGGTGATGTCCATAAGGCCGCCCGTTGCGAATGTCCAGCGGGCGGGATCAAACTTAAAGGCCTGGGCATAACGCCTGAGCACTTGCGGTGTATCATAAGCGGGGTCGAACGAAATCGTCAACAGATGCCAATTGGTTGGCCCATTTTGCAGTGCGAGAAGTTTCTGCTGCACCTCGCTGAAATCGGTTGCCATGCGAGGACAAAAGTTCGGGAATGGGCAGCGCGTAAAAAGAAACGTGATAGCCAGCGCCTGGCCGTCGAATTGCCGCGTGCTGAACGATTGGCCGAACTGGTTGGTGAAATGGCATTCGGGCAGCACATCACCGATTCCCAGCGGCTCAACATCCCGCGCCCTGCGAATTGAGGCCGCTGGGGGCAAGGCATTGGCATTGGGCGGCGCTAGCTTGCGGATTTGGTCAATCCAGCCTTCCGACTTTGTCACGACCAGCCGGAATGAAATCCTCTCGCCCGGCTCGAGCTCGGCCAGCAAGTTTGTGTCCTTTACATCGAAGGGCATCGTCATGGCCTGCATATAGCCGGGAATGGCTTCGTGTTTGATCTCGACCTGCTTGTCGAGCGGTTTGACTGCCAGAACGACTCCACGCGCCTCGAATGTTTGGCGGTTGGTGGTCTGTAAGGCTCCCGGCTGCGCCAAACTCGCCGGTTGGTTTTTATCGCAGGCAGTTACCAGGAGTGCCGCGAGCAGGAGTATTGAAAACAATCCTCCTGCGGGAGCGCGCCAGCGTTTTGGACTGCGGCAGTCCTCTGCCGCTTTAGGGTGTCCTTTCATTTTAACCATCCCGCGCGCGTTGTTTAAGGGAACAACCCTCGCATCCTCTTGGCTTCCTGGACGCGTTTGATCCCCAGGCTCAGGGCGGCCAGGCGCATGGACAGCTTTTGTTTGCGGCTCAGAGCCACGATTTGGGAGTAGGAGGTCTCCAGAATACGGAATAATTTGTCCACCACCTCCGTTTCACCCCAGAAAAAGCTTTGCAAATCCTGGACCCATTCGAAATACGACACGATGACGCCGCCCGCGTTGCACAAGACATCCGGGATAAGAAAGATTTCGTCGCGTTTCTGAAGGATTTGATCGGCCTCGGGCGTGGTGGGTCCATTGGCGGCTTCGGCCAATATACGGCATTGGATTTTACCTGCGTTGGCCTCGGTGATTTGCCGTTCGAGCGCCGCCGGCACCAGGATATCGCATCGCAGCACCAGCAATTGTTCGCTCGTTATCGGCTCAGCCTCCGGAAAGCCGGCGACCGTCCGGGTTTTGGCCACATGCTTTTCAAGCTCCCACAGGTTCAAGCCATTCGAGTTAAAGGCGCCGCCGAAAGCGTCGGTCACAGCGATAACTTTGACGCCGTAACGCGCCAGTGAAAGAGCGGCCACCGAACCCACATTGCCAAAGCCCTGCACGGCAGCGGTGGCTTTGCCGACATCCAATCCAATGGTGTCAGCCGCGCGGTTGACGAGATAGCCTACCCCGCGCCCGGTGGCCTCGCGCCGGCCCAGCGACCCACCCAATCCGACTGGTTTGCCCGTCACAATGCTCGGCATGGTGGCGCCCATGTGCATGGAATACGTGTCCATTATCCAGGCCATCACTTGCTCGTTGGTGCCCAGGTCTGGCGCCATCACATCCACCTGCGGCCCAATAAACGGGATCATCTCCTGCGTATAACGCCGCGTTAAACGCTCGAGTTCGTCTTTGGACATTTTGCCCGGGTCGCAGGCAATGCCGCCCTTGGCGCCGCCGTAGGGCAGCCCGGTTAAGGCGCACTTCCAGCTCATCCACATCGCCAGCGCCGCCACCTCCCCCAACCTCACGTCCGGATGGTAACGCAACCCGCCTTTGGTCGGCCCGAGCGTCAGATGATGCTGCACCCGGTAACCGGCAAACACCTCGGTGCGGCCATCGTCGCGATGAATCGGCAGGGCCACCACCATCGCCCGCTTGGGAAACTTCAGCCGCCCACGCTCCGATTCGGGGATTTGCAGATGGTCGGCAACCAAATCGAATTGCTGGCAGGCCATCCGGAAGGTCGGATGGTCGTAGATTTCCATGGTGTTGGGCATGATAGCTTTTTTGATTTCGGTTTCAAAAATAAGGGCGCAACCTGCGATTTGAACTCACGGCCATTGTTGCGCATTCCAGGCCCAAAATCAAAAATCAAAATTCAAAAACCCCTTTCTCTCCCTTACACTTCTTCCAGTGGCAGACACATTGATCGTCAATGAGATTTACCTGAGCTTGCAGGGGGAAAGCACCTTCGCGGGTTTGCCGTGCATTTTCATACGGCTCACCGCGTGCGACCTGCGCTGCTCGTATTGCGACACGGCCTACGCCTTCAAGGAAGGGCGGAAGATGGCCGTGACACAAATCCTCGCGGAGGTTCGCCGGGTAGCCCAGCCGTTGCGCTCTAAAGCGGGCGCTCGGGAGCCGGCCGGCGGTTTAGCGGTGGTCCCGCTGCCCCTGGTCGAACTTACGGGGGGTGAACCGCTCCTCCAGAAAAACTCGCTGCCGCTAATGAGCGGTCTCTGCGACGAGGGCTTCGTCGTCCTGCTCGAAACCAGCGGGGCGCATGACATTGCCCCAGTGGATAAACGGGTGCGCCGCATCATGGATTTGAAATGCCCCAGCAGCGGTGAGTCGGCGCGAAACCGCTTTGAGAACCTGCGCCACCTCCAAAACACCGACGAAATCAAATTCGTGATCGGCACGGTCGAGGATTATGAGTGGGCGAAAGAGAAAATTGCGGCGCACAAGCTCGATTCCATTTGCCCGCTGCTCATTTCGTGGGTGCATCCGCTGTCAGCGGAACAGAAAGAGAAGTCTTTGAAAGGAGTCCCAGCCGGCCAAACACTGATTTCGCGGCAAGACCTGGCGGAACGAATCATTGCCGATGCGCTGCCGGTACGGTTCCAAGCGCAACTGCATAAGGTCATTTGGCCTCCTGCCCAACGTGGGGTCTAAACATGACTCGAAAAGCCAAAATGGTGCTGGACCTGCTTCGGGCTTATGAATCGCGCAACATCACGTTCATCGAGTCCGACGGTTCCTGGCCGATTGTTTGGGAGCGGGCCAAGGGCGCGCACGTTTGGGACGCCCGCGGCAGGAAGTATCTGGATTTGACCGCGGCCTTCGGAGTGGCCGCCGCCGGGCACGCGAACCCGCGGGTGGTTAAAGCCGGGCGCGCGCAGATGGGTAAACTGTTGCACGCAATGGGAGATGCGCATCCCCATGCCCTCAAAGCCCGGCTCGCCCGCGAGTTGAGCCGCATCACGTTCGAGCGGTGGTCGCAGGATCCCGCGCGCAGGACAGCGGGAAGAGCTAAGAACGAAGCTACCCCCGGCACACCATCAGCCGCGCCCGGAGCCACTTCAGGCAAGACCATTTTCTGCAACTCGGGTTTTGAAGCCGTCGAGGCTGCCCTCAAGACGGCGTTGCTGGCGACCGGCAAGCCCGGCGTAATCGCCTTCACGGGCGCCTATCATGGGTTGGGTTATGGCGCCTTGAATGCCACGCATCGCGAGCATTTTCGCTCCCCCTTCAAGACCCAGCTCCGTGAGTTCGGTTTCTTTGTTCCTTTTCCCCGCGCGCAGGATGCCAATCCCGGCTTCGACGCTATCGAATCACAGATCGAACAATTATTCCGCCGCAATCAAATCGGCGCGTTCCTGGTCGAACCCGTCCAGGTCCGTGGCGGGGTGAATATTCCGCCGCCGGAATTTCTCCCGATGCTGCGGCGGCTTTGTGACAGGCATCGAGCGCTGCTGATCCTGGATGAGATTTACACTGGGTTTGGCCGGACGGGGAAGTGGTTTGCTTGCGAACATACCGGCGCGATTCCGGACCTGGTCTGCCTCGGCAAGGCCCTGACCGGCGGCTTCCCGCTTTCGGCTTGTGTCGGGCGCGCCGATTTGATGGATGCCGCGTGGCCGGCATCGAGCGGCGAGGCCATCCACACCAGCACCTTTCTGGGCCATCCCGTCGGCTGCGCGATGGCGCTGGCGCAGATTCAGGAAATCCAGCAGCGCCGCCTGGCAACGCGCGCGGCCAGGTTGGGCAAGGTATTGCTCTCGCGGCTCTCGGCGATTAAGTCCCCCTCGTCAGAAATGCATTTCGCCGCTCGCGGACTCGGCTTGCTGGCCGGCTTGGAATTGGCCCATCCCGATGGGCGTCCTGCGACCGGGCCCGCATTGAGTGCGCTCAAAGCGATGCTCGAGCGCGGTTTCATTTTGCTCCCCGAGGGCGAGCATGCCAACGTGCTCAGCTTTACGCCTCCGCTCATCATCTCGGAACAACAACTCGATGCCGCTTTGACCGCTCTGACGGATGTCCTGGCCAATCCAAGCGATCTCATGTGACTGCCAACTTCCGAGATACCAAATGAAGCTTTCTCAAATCCGACAGGTCCTCTCAGAAACCAATATTCAGCTCACCAAATCTCTGGGCCAAAATCTCCTGCACGATGCCAATCAGCTCCAGCGGATTATAGCAGCGGCCGAATTGAGGCCAACGGATCGAGTTTTGGAGATCGGTCCCGGACTCGGCCCTTTAACGGAGCTGCTTGTGGCCAAAAGCGGCGAGGTTTTGGCGATCGAAAAGGACGCGCGCCTGATTGAGTTTTTGCGGCAACGGTTCAACCTGCCTGAAGATTCTGCTCCGCCGCCAAACCCAACCGGCTCAGGGCAGGGAGCTGTTCCGCCGGATGCGACTGGGTGTTCCGGTCTGATGGGAGGGAGAGCGGCGGTCTTCCATTTGATTCATGATGACGCGCTGGAGTTCCTGCGACGCGAGCGGCGCGATTGGAGCGAGTGGAAGCTTGTGGCTAACCTCCCCTATTCGGTGGCTTCACCAATCCTGGTCGAGCTGGCCCAAAGCGAGCGCGGGCCGCAACGAATGGTCGTGACGCTGCAACTGGAAGTGGCCAGGCGCTTGATGGCACAGCCCGGCCAGAAAGACTACGGCGTTTTGACTCTCCTGGTCCAACTCGAGTACCAGCCCCTTCACTGGTTCAAAATCCCCACCAGTTGCTTTTTCCCTGAGCCGGAGGTTGATTCGGCCTGCGTCTCCCTGCATCGACGCAGCGAGTTCCAGCTCAGCCCTGCGCAACGTGCCCTCTTTGCCAGGATTGTTAAGCGCAGCTTCTCGCAAAGACGCAAGATGATGCTCAAGCGGCTGAAAACAGAATGGCCCGACGCCGAGCTCGACAGGGCCTTTACCGAGACTGGCATCTCGCCGCAAGCTCGGGCGGAAACCTTAAGCGTTGAACATTTTGTTCGACTCACCAAATGCCTCCCCACAGGCTGATCCCATGGCTGAGGAAATCTTTGACGTGGTCAACGAGCGCGACGAGGTTGTAGGGCAGCGGCCCCGGAGCGAAGTCCATCGCCTGGGATTGATGCATCGGGCTATTCATGTCCTGGTCTTCAATTCCAAGGGCCAGGTCTTCCTCCAAAAGCGTTCGCTCACAAAAGACCGCCAGCCTGGGCTTTGGGATTCCTCGGCCTCGGGCCACGTGGATACCGGCGAGACATATGACGCCTGCGCCGTGCGCGAGTTGCGCGAGGAACTCGGGCTCTCTCTCAGCGCCCCTCCGCTGCCCTTGTTTAAAATGGCTGCCTCACCCCAGACAGACCAGGAGCACGTCTGGGTTTACCGCTGCGAGGCCGAAGGTCCTTTCACCCTGCACCCCGAAGAAATCGAGCGGGGCGATTGGTTCAGCCCGCGCGAGGTCACAACCTGGATGGCCCGCTCTCCGGCGGATTTCGCCAGCGCCCTGCTGGTCATCTGGCCTCGGGCGAGCGCAGCGGTGGAACTACGACCACCTGCCGCATAATACGAATTGCAGTGGATTTTTGAATCTTGATTTTAGATTTTCGATTGTGGAAGGACAACCGATTACTCGGGTTTTACGGTGCGGAAGAACTTCAACGAGGAGAACTTATAACTGTCCGACAAGTCCTTCGGTTTCATCGCCCCCATGCAATTCCTCCCCTAATCGAAAATCTAAAATCAGACTTCAAAATCCATTTTTTCCCTGTCCGTGGTCTCTCGGAGGGACTCCCCTTTCTGAATCTGCGTTATCTGCGGTGTCCCCATCAAAACTCCTTTTTCGGCGGGTCGGCGGGGCCGGCGACGGTTCGGCATTTGATCTCACGCAAGGCCGACGAGGTCTGCCAGGAGGCAATGCCCATCGGCATTGACATCTCGATATCGCCGGGGCGCAGGTCGATTCTTTTGCCGGTTGTGCCCACATCAATGAGTTTCTTGTCATCAACCCAGCCCTCGATGCGGCCTTGAGTAACGCGCAGGCGAATGCGGTACCAGCGCTTGGATTCGAAGTTAACGAATTTGGTGGTGTCGTTTTCGGAGGCATCCATGCCGTCGAGGCTCGATATGCCCAACAGCGACCCTCCCCAACCCCCGACGATTAGGCTGCAAAAGGAATCCCCTACCGGAACGGTCAGGCCGCAAAAAAAGTCAGCGCCCATCGTGCGCATGGCATCCAGGGCGATTTCGTAGTTCATTTTGGGAAATGAATTGGTCCAATTGATTCCCGTAAACGGGTCGCCCATGTTCAAAACAATTAAGCCCGACCGGCATTCGACCTCGCCACGTCCGGCGAAGGCGGTCTGGCGCCACCCGGTCAGGGTCTCGCCGTCGAACATCGAGTGCCAGCCCTCACCCTCGAATGGCGCGGCAGGTTTGGCTGCGGCCTCCTTTAACTCGTCCTTCGCCGGCGGCGCAGGCGCGGGGTTGGGAGCCGCAGCGCCGGTTTGGGATGGTTCCGGGCCGGCTATAGCCGGCTGGGCAGGAGGACTTGCGGAATGCGAGGCGCAGGCGCTAAAGAAAAGTCCACAAAGAATCCAGATAGCCAGCCGGTTTGAATTGCTCATGTTCTGCTGAGGCTGTAGGTTAGGCCCCAACACGGCGCTCGGCGAGCAAACATTTTGCAGCAAGAATCCTTTCAACAGAATGACTGTGCCCAGCTTTCTTCGGGTTCAAACCGATGGCATCCTCTTGTCTATCAAACTGCAACCTCGGGCCGCGGCCAATCGGATTGGAGAGCCGCAGGGGGCGGAACTGCGCGTCCACGTGACGGCGCCGCCGGTGGATGCGGCGGCCAACCAGGCGCTCATCAAGCTGCTGGCTGAGGCCTTGGATTGCCCGCGCAACCGCATTGAACTGCTGCGCGGCCATACCTCGAGCCATAAGGTTGTGAAGTGTTACGGACTGCCCGCCGAAGCCGTTCTGGCGAAACTGGATTGGACTCGCTGATCAAATCACTCGAAGCAACCGGCGTCTGGGCGCCGTGGTGTTTCCTGCTGCTCTTCCTGGCCGGCTCGGTCCTGATGATCTGGCGCCTGGAAGCCATGAATGCCAGCGGCTTTGAAGGAACGGTTCTGGGGACCCTGGTGATGCCGTATTGCTCGGGGTTGGGCAATTTGATTTTCGCCTTTCTGCTGGCTGCCAAAGCCGGTTCAGGCCCGGAAGTCCTGACGAATTGCCTGGTCAACAACGTGACCAATCTAACCTTGCTGATCGGTGTGCCGACGATCATCTGGGGCATGAACCTCATGCCCGCTCCCCAGAAAAAAGAATCGAAGAAAAAGAAAAACAAGGCTCAACAGCAAATTCGCAAAATTAACCGCCTATCCCTCCTGCTGACGCTGGCGGCCGTGCTGTTCTTTACCGGGGCGGTCTGGGCCATGGCGCGGCACGGACACATCGACTTCGATGACGGCCTGGTTTTGATAGGACTTTTCCTGTTCTGGCAATGTTTCCATGTCTTCGATGTCCTCAAGAGCAATGTTCAGCAAAACAAATCCTTCACCTGGAGACTGCCGGTGGACCTGGTCCTGCTGGCAATCGGGGCTTACGCCATTTACGTCAGCACCGATTGGTTGGTGGACTGGATTTCAAATATCCATACCGGCTTCATCAGCGCGCGGCACCTGGGCTGGCTCAGCGGTTGGCTGATGGTGTTGCCCAACGGGCTCCTGGCTTTTTACTATGGCTGGCGGGGCAACCCCGAGGTGGTGTACACTTCGCAAGTCGGCGATGGCCACATCTGCATCCCGCTGTGCATCGGAATCTATGCCCTCTACCGTCCGATTCAAACGCCGGCTTTCTTCGAGACCGGCTTGATTATTCTGCTGGCCTCCGCCGTCCTGCATTTTGTGCTGATCGCTTTGTTGGGCCGTCTTCCGCGCCTGATGGGCTGGGCGTTAACAGCGGCCTATGGCGTCTTCCTTTATGAAGGGTTGCTGAAGTAGGGATGAGGCCGCGCGCCTGGGATTCCTCCCAGCGCTGCACGAGTAAAATGTCCGTCCTGCCTTGCCGCGCCGGTGTCCGCGCGGCCTCAATGTCTCTGCTCTTGCTCTTGCTCCCACCCGGCCCTCCGGGAGGGAAGCGGGCATTACAAAAATGTCATCCCGATGTAATGGGGCGGGGCATTGCAAAAGCCGGGTAAGTCGGTATGCTATTGCGAACGGCGTAGTCTATTAATTATGAAAATGGCTCAAATCGGGAAAAGAATATTCCTATTCGTCCTGGTGAACATCCTGGTGATGCTCACCATCACGGTGATTCTGGGTTTGCTTCGGGTGGGCAACTACTTCCCGCAAGGGCATCTGGCCGGTCTGGCGGTGCTATGCCTGGTTTGGGGTTTTGCCGGGGCGTTTATTTCGCTGGCTCTGTCGCGTGTGATGGCCAAGTGGATGATGGGTGTGCAGGTGATTCCCCCCGACACGAACGACCCGCGCCTGAGAGAACTGGTCGAGACGGTGCATGGCCTGGCCCGGGCTGCGGGGTTGCCCAAGCTGCCGGAGGTGGGGATTTATGAATCTAATGAGGTAAACGCTTTTGCCACCGGGCCAACCCGCTCGCGGGCGCTGGTGGCGGTATCGAGCGGCCTGCTCCAACGGATGGGTTCCAAGGATGTCGAGGGGGTCCTGGGGCATGAAATAACCCACGTCGCCAATGGCGACATGGTCACGATGACCCTGATTCAAGGGGTGATCAACGCGTTCGTCTTGTTCCTGGCGCGGGTTTTGGCATTTGTGGTGAGCCAGGCATTGCGCTCGCGCAATGAGCGCGATAGCGGGGGCGGCATTGTGGAATGGATGCTCATCATGCTGTTCCAAACCGTTTTCTCCATCCTGGGCATGATCGTGGTGTGCTGGTTCTCTCGCTGGCGCGAGTTCCGAGCCGACGCAGGCGGGGCGCGCCTGGCGGGCCGGGAAAACATGATTAATGCCCTGAAAACGCTGGCCCGGTTGAACGACCCGGCAGCCGTTGCTGCCGAAGCACAGCAGCATCCCTCATTTCAGGCGCTTAAGATTTCGGGTCCCCGCCGGGGGGTTCTGTCGCTATTTGCGTCGCACCCGCCCCTCGAGGAGCGCATCGCCCGCCTGGAACACGGCGCGTTCTAGCCTTATTTGCCGAACCCCACCACTCGCAGTGGAATCTCGAAAAAGGGCTCCTCGAATCGCACGAGGACCTCGACCGATGCGATGCGGCTTGCCCAGGCGGTGTCCAGGGCCCGGTCCGTTTTTTCGAAATCCACCGCCTCGGCGTCGTGCTCCGTCCATTTTTCGGGTCCGGCATAGAACAGGCCCGTCTGGGTATTGCGCAGGAGAATTCTCATGCAGTCATTTCATGATTGGCGCAGTTTAGTCCTTTTAATTTTCCTGGTTAGTAGGTGACTACTCCAAATCATGAAGGAAATGGACCCGGACCAGGTTCTCTGGCAATCTGCAGGGGAGCATGAAACGCAAAATTCTCGTCATCCTCTCAAATCGTTGGGACCGGAACCATCCGGCGCGATTCCTGGAGCTGGATTGTGATCCTGAGGGCAATATCCTCAAACAGCGCCGGTTGCGCAGCCTGCCACGCCAACCGCGCTACCATGAGGTCTGGGAGAATGATGAAGGACGAACAGAGTTCGCCTCGTGCTTCCGGTTCAAACGAAAATACGGTCACAAATTGCAAAAGGCCAAAGCCAAGACCCCTCGCGCAGAACAGCGCCGGAAGTAGCGCTAGCGTTTTGGACTGCGGTAGTCCTCTACCGCTTTTGGATGTCCGTTCATTCTGACCTCGCCCGCCCAATTCAATAACTCTGGGCGTAGCAGCGGAATATTACGCAAGGTGCGGCCAAAAGTGCCAGAGGGCTGGCGCAGTCCATGACGCTTCGCGCGGAACAGCGCTGGGAGTCCTCCAAAACGCTTCGCGCGGACCAAAGCCGCCTCGGCGGCGGAGATTTGTGCTATGTTGGGCCTGATGAAACAGGATGCAACACAGCGCAAGCCGGAGCCCGAGGGTGTGCGGCAGCGCCTCGAAACGCTGCGCGCCTCGTTGCTCAATCTTCACAAAGCCCTGGTCGATTCCGAGCGGGTGGACTACGAGAAAACGATGGGGAAGATACGTTCCCCCAGCCATTTTCTGCAACTCCTGACCACTGACCCTTGGTTCGCTTGGTTGAGTCCCCTGTCGCAACTGATCGTCTCGATTGATGAAGCCCTCGATCCAAAGGAGCACCTGACCATGGCCGGGGCTGAAGCTTTGGCCAACCAATCTCAACGTCTCCTGGTCCCCACAGAAACCGGAGAGGGCTTTTCAAAGCACTATTACGAGGCCCTCCAACGCGACCCGGATGTGGTCCTTGCCCACGGCGAGTTGGCCAGGCTTCGCAAAACGAAGAAGCCCGCTGCTTGAGGTTGTGATTTCAGCGTATTCCGCGGTTCAAAGAATTCTTTAGGCGGTTTTGGGGCGCGAATGCGCTATTGACCGCGAATTCCTTTTCATTAATCTTCGTCAAACCTGCGGTAACGTAAGGTATCAAAATAAAACTTCTTTATGGAAAAAGATGCAACCTCTGTGCCGGGCGGGCTGCCGCGCCGGGATTTTATCAAGAAAACAGCTACGGCCGCTGCGGCAGTTGCCGCCACCCCGTTGTTTCGAACGCCGGTTTATGGCCAGAACCAGGCGCCGTCGGCCAACGCAACCGGCGCCAATAACCGCATCGCGGTCGCTGTGGTGGGGGTCGGTTTTGGCATTGGCCAGAATCATCTGATTGGTATTCACGAGAAGAGCAACGAAAACAATACCGTTGTCGCGGCTGCCTGCGACGTCTTCAACAAGCGACGCAGTTTTGCAAAGGAAAAGGCCAACCTCAAAGATTCCGATCTTTACGATGACCACCGCAAGCTGCTCGAACGAAAAGACATTGACGCGGTGCTGATTGCCACCCATGACCCGTGGCACGCCCAGATCACCATTGATGCCCTGGAAGCCGGCAAGCACGTTTATTGCGAAAAACCCATGAGCCGGTACTTGGGCGAGGCATTCCGAGTGCATGACACGGTGAAAAAGACCGGAAAGATCTTCCAGGTGGGCAGCCAAGGCTGCTCGGCGGGCGGCTGGCACAAGTGCGCCGAGTTGATCAAGGGCGGCAAACTCGGGACGCTTGTCTGGTCGCAAGGTTATTATTGCCGCAACAGCGTGGGCGGCGAATGGAATTATCCGATCGAGATTGAATCCACGCCGGAGAACATCGAATGGGAGCGCTGGCTAGGGCCCAATATCAAGACCCGCTCGGCCTTCAGCGCGGAACATTTTCATCGCTGGCGCAAGTACTACCGATATTGCGCGGGGTTGCTGGGGGACCTGGTCCCTCACAAGCTCCATCCGCTGATGCTGGCTTCCGGCACCCCGGAGTTCCCGGTGCGCGTCAATGCGATTGGGACACATAATGTGCATAGTGATTTGGCTG
Organism: Verrucomicrobiia bacterium; assembly: GCA_035946615.1. Taxonomy (NCBI): domain Bacteria; kingdom Pseudomonadati; phylum Verrucomicrobiota; class Verrucomicrobiia; species Verrucomicrobiia bacterium. The sequence goes on along the minus strand of DASYZB010000143.1, from coordinate 42,790 downwards.
TGCCGGGCCAACCGGAACGGGAAGTGGCCGAACACATCCAATTCCTGGCCGAGTTCCCCAGCGGGTATCTGATTACCATCACGACCAGCAGCGTGAACGCCAAGAGCCCTGGTTTTGTCATCTATACACACAAGGCGACGCTCAACATCGGCAGCAGCGGCGAACGCGTTGAACTCATTCCGGAGAAGGAATTCGCCGATGACATCGACCCGAACAACTTTGCCGGGCTGCAGCCCGAGGATATTCGCGTTCACGAGAAGAACTGGTTTGATTGCATCCGGTCCGGCCAACAGCCCAACGCCGACATCGACCTGGCCATCCGGGTCCAGACGGTCATTTCGCTGGCCGAGATGTCGGACCGGTTGAAGACGACCTGCATGTTCGACGAAAAGAGCCGCAAGGTCAAAGATGCCAGCGGCAAGGAATACGACCCTATCACTTACGGGACGCTGCCGCTTTCCTGAGCAAGGATTCAACGCAGAGACCCAAAGGTGCGGAGGCGCAACGCGGGGCTGGATTAGCCTCACACAAAAGGGGTTTTTCCTCCGCTGGGTGTAGCCGGCGTTCTTTGCCCCCGACGCCGGTGACTTTGTTACGGCTCTGTCCTTTCGGTTGTGGCTGTGCCGCGCCGCGATTCTGTCCGTTTGAGTGCGGAAACTCGTTGCGCCTGTGCTTCTTTGCGGCCTTGCGATAAGGATGCCTTTATGCCCACTGTCACTCTCGCGCGGCATGCCATGGCAACCCGATTTGAGCTTGTGTTACACGGGGACAACCCGGTGAGCTTACGGGCGGCTGGCGAAGAAGCCCTCGATGAAATCGACCGGCTGGAAGCCCAGCTTAGCCTTTATCGGCCCAGCAGCGAAATCGCCCGTCTCAATGCGCGCGCGGCGCGAGAAGTGGTGCGTGTAACACCCCCGCTCTTTCGCCTGCTCGAGCACGCCAGGCGATTGCACCAGGAAACCGGAGGCGCCTTTGACATCACTATTGCGCCTCTGGTGCGATGCTGGGGTTTTATGGGCGGGTCCGGCAGCTTGCCATCCCCAGGTCAAATTGCCGAGGCTCGTGCCAAGGTAGGCATGGGATTGGTCCTGCTGGACCCGGAGAATGTGACGGTCCGTTTCGCGCGCGAGGGCGTGATGATTGATCTGGGGGCGATAGGCAAGGGATATGCCATCCAGCGAGCCGCGGATGTGCTGCGCGAAACGGGCGTGACCAATGCCCTGATTCACGGGGGCACCAGCACCATCTACGCCTTGGGGCAACCACCCGGAGCCGATGCCTGGCAGGTGGCCATCGAACATCCAGCGAGCCGCGTGGCGCCTCAAGAATCTCCCGAAACCGGCTCTTGTGCGGTTCTAAGGCCCGCCTTCTCCCCAGACAGACCCCCATTATCGGCGGCTTTGTCCTCTGCCGAAAGTCCCCAACTGGGCGCGGCATCGCATTCGGAGTTATTTATCTCGATCTCACTCCGGGACGAGGCTCTGTCTGTCTCGGCTGTTTGGGGAAAATCTTTCCAAGCTGAAGGCAAGACCTACGGCCATATCCTCGACCCGCGCACCGGATGGCCGGCGGCCGGCGCGGTTTTGGCCGCCGTTGCCTGCGTTTCGGCAACCGAGACCGACGCCCTCTCGACGGCCCTGCTGACCCTCGGCCAGGAGGGGCATCAGCATGTTGGCGGGCTGCGGCCAGGGATGCGCACGCTGGTGGCTTCTGAAACCAAAGATGGATTTTCCCTTCAAACCCTGGGAACCGGCTGGAGGAACACGTAATAAATGTGCCGAAAGCCTGTTCAATCGCTGTCGGGTCAAAAGCCAGTTTGAAAAATCTTTGCTCCGCGACTAGGTTAAGCCAGTCAATATGTTAGAGGACCGCTATTATATGCGCCAGTCGCCGTTCGATGCGAGACGGTCGATTACGGTGTTGCTGCTGATGGTGAACGTGGCTGTTTTCGTGCTCCAGTTGGCCTTGCAGCAATTTACGAGTTTCCCCGTTAATGACTACTTTGCTCTGAGCCTGGACGGACTGAAGCATGGGTATGTGTGGCAGTTGATCACCTACGAATTCATGCACGTCGGCGTGCTTCACCTGCTGTTCAATTGCTGGGCTATTTATGTTTTCGGGCAGGAGGTCGAAGAGGCCCTGGGGCGCAAAGCTTTTGTGGCGCTTTATTTTTCCAGCGGGATCATAGGCGGTCTGGTGCAAACGCTTGCGGGCCTGTTCCTGGGGCGCTGGTTTGCCGCGCCGGTTTTGGGGGCATCCGCTGCGGCTTTTGGGCTGGTGGCCGCCTTCGCCCTGCTTTTTCCCGACCGTGTCATTTTGCTGTTCTTCATTATTCCGATTCGAGCAAAGTACCTCCTGGTGCTCTGCGGGGTGCTGGTGGTCATTGGGCTGCTGAGCCCGGAAAACAGCACCACCGGGGTGCATATTGCGGACGCAGCCCACCTGGGCGGCATGCTGACCGGCCTCGCGTTTGTTCGCTACGCCATGCATTGGAATTTCCACTGGCCACGCCTGCGGCGCGTGGGAACACAAACCCCGCGCCGGCTGGTGAAGGTTGGGTCGAGTTCCAGCGGGCGCTGGAGCCGCAGCAAAACCGAAGAAGAATTGCCGCGCGACGAATTTCTGAGCAAAGAAGTCGATCCGATTCTCGATAAAATCTCCGCCCATGGCATTCAAAGCCTGACTGAGCGCGAGCGGGGCATCCTGGAAGCCGCCCGGGAAAAAATCCGGCGCTAACACTGCTAATGGCAGAACAATTCAGTGGGTAAGCTCAAATCCGCGCAGCTCAAGAGCAGATTGCAAACAAAGCAACCTGGATTCTGTCCCAGCGGATTGTGGTGGCTTCTGGTTACGGAGGGGGTTTTGGTGTTAGCATTGGTTGCGTTGCGCCACAGGGGAGGGCCGGCGGAAGGGACTCACTTTACAACGGCGCCCAATGGTCCCGCATTGCACCCCGGCACAATGACCCAAAATGCCGTTCAGCCGCGCGCGGCGCCCGGCCCCCGCCCGAAGCCGTTGCCTAAAGAGGCTGCTGACCAACTGATCAACGAGGGAACAACGCTTTTGAAGCAGGGAGACGCCGATGCAGCCGTGGTTAAGCTTCAACAAGCCGTGAAGCTCAACCCCAACGATGAAGATGCCCATTACGACCTGGGTTTGGCCCTGGCCAGGAAAGGCGAGCGCGCAGCAGCAGAGCGGGAATACGCCGAGGCGCTGAAGATTTATCCCGATTACGCCGAAGCGCACAATAACCTGGGGAATCTGCTCCTGGCAGATGGGAAACTGGACGATGCAATCACACATTTCCGGGCGGCGCTCCAAATCGATCCCGAGGACCCCATGGCTTACAATAATCTTGGGCACGCTTTGGCGCGGCAGCACAAAACGGATGAGGCCATAGCCGCTTTTGCCGACGCGATCCGCCTCAAGCCCGATTACGTGGAAGCCCACTACAATCTAGGCGCGGCCCGCCTGAGCCAGCAAGACTTGGATGGCGCTGTCAGCGAGTTTGAGGCCACGCTGCGCCTGAAACCGGATTTTGAACCCGCCTCGAGATTACTGGCGAAAGCAAAACAGGCGCGCGCTCAGGCGAGGACTCAGCCGCCCTTGGAACCTTTCTCCAACCAGTAATGCTCGATACTAGCGATTAGTTCTCAGAGTCCCTTTATCATCCACCCGAATCTCTGTTGCCCCCGCCGGTATTGGGCTTGTTGTTGTTCTGCCGCCAGGCCAGCGAATCCAGATTTGGCTGGGCGTCTCCGGTGTTGCCATCACTTGTGTCACGCTATCCTGTGACCAGAATCCACTGCCGGCATGCACCTCGCGGGCTGGGCCCATCCTCGAGTTGAACTGCAGCCGCATCACTGCCCCAATGCCTGCCCTGTTGCCCTCCCGACCATCGAGGCGCACACGCAACCCTGGCCTGGCGCCTCGATTATGGTAGAGCTTTGTCTCCCCGCCGTTCTGGGTCACCACCAGGTCCAGGCGCCCATCCCCGTCGTAATCGGCCACAGCGCATCCGCGCTGTTCACCATATACCCGAATCCCGCTATCCTGGCCGGCGACGGGTGAAAATCCGCCCCGCCCATCCCCGCGCAACAACAGTCCTCGCCCGGCGTCCAAGCGGGCATCCTCTGGCCGCACGGCGAAGTAATTCTGGCTTACAAATAAGTCTTCATGCCCGTCGCCATCGAGGTCTCCAACGGCTAAACCCATTGCAGGCGACCATTGAACTTCAGCAGGCAGCAGTTTGACTTCGAATTTATCGCCTCGATTCAACAGCAGGATGGACCCCAGAAACTCGGCTTTGAGAACGCGCGCCCGGGGCATAAGGTCGCCCAGGATGTCATTTAAGGAAGCCTGTGAGTACGCGGCGTGTGTGGGGAAGCGAGCGCGCAACCAGGGCAGGTCCTTTTCCATAAAAAGCATGTCCCGCCACGGGACCACCTGGTTCAAGGCCGCATCGTGGTTGGCCTCGATCAAATGCACCACGCCATCCTGGTTGAAATCGCCATAATAAAGGTACCAGGGACCAGGGGCGACCTGTTGATAGGAACTGTTAAGACCCCAATTCCCAATGACCAGGTCCATCCGGCCATCACCGTCGAAGTCGCCGCTGGCCACGCAAGTCCACAATCCCGGGAGGTCGCTGAGCTTCGATGCCCTTGAAGCAAACCCGGATATTCCCTTGGCGCTCGACGGAGCTTGAATTAGTGGAATGTCCCAAGGCCGGAACTGGCCGCGATCATTACGGAATACGCGAATCGGTCCCCACTCACACGACAAAACCAGGTCCGGAAAGCCGTCACCCTCCAAGTCACTGAATACGGCGCCGGTCACCAATCCGGCTTTGGCGAGAAGCGCGTCGGTGGGGCTATCCGGCTTCCACTGACCGTCTTTGTTGATAAACAGATGCGAGTCGGCAGGCTCGGGGTAGCGCCCCGGCTCCAACCTCCCCCCAACAAACAACGCCAGGGAACCGTTGCCAAAAGCATCAGCTAAAGCAAGCGGCCCAGTGCTGGCGCCAAGACCCGCGAGGCAAGTCTCGTTCGTCACGGCGCGTCCGGCAAAGTTAAAGCGCAGCACGGAGGGGCCATTGGTTTGCTCGCGCTCGTAATTAGCAAGCCCGACCAACAAGGTGGTTTGGCCGGATTTGAGAACACCGCCCACTATCCCGGCGGAGTCATCCGCAAGGCCGCTGGGCAATCCGTTCTCAACTCGCCTCCAGCGGCCTTGACCTTCATTCAGGTAGATTCCTAATGGTGTGCCGCGCCCGCCGCCGATGACCAAATCATCCCGGCCATCGCCATCGAGATCGACCCAGGCGACGCCCGGTCCGAGCTGGCTTAAGCGCCGGGGCAGTAGCAATTGACGGCTGAAATCGTCAAAAGGCGGGTCGGTATGTCGGTGTCCAAGCGCGGGGCTTACATCTTCAAAAAGGCTAATGATTTGTTGAACTGTTGCGGGCGCGGGCGCGGCAGGGACGGTCGTCTCATCGATTTCATAGAGATAGTTGGCCTTGATTCCCCGGACAACGCTTTGCTTGCCGCTGCGCCAGGTGATTTCGAGTGTCATGGACCCATTGCCGTTGCCGGCGGCAAACGTCCGTAACGGGGCATCCCCTGCAAGGAACCGGCTCCCGCAAGTCATCTCCTGCGACTGGACCGGCACCGCGCCGCCAAGCAGCTTGATGCGCGCTCCAATTCCGCGGGTGTTTGGCGCACGGCCTTTCAGGCGCACCGCGATTCGCGGGGCCGAGCAATTATTCCGATAAACCAGGGCCTGGCCGCGCAAACAGTTCACCACCACATCCAGGTCTCCATCATTATCCAAATCCGCCAAACCGATGCTCTGAGAAACCTGTGTAGAATCAAAACCCCAGGCCTGGCCGCGCTCCTCGAACGTGAAATCACCCCGGTTATGGAAGGCGACATTCGGGATGAAAAGGTGGGGAAAAAGCGAGAGCAGGGTTCGTCCGTCGTTGCGCTGAGCCGAGGTTAAGGCCTTGGAGCGCTCGATAGCATCCAGGTCCTGGGTGTCATAGTAATGCCCGTTGCCGACCAGAATATCCGGATAGCCATCGAGATCGACATCAAGAAAAGCGGTGCACCAGGACCAGTCGGAGGCCGCTACGCCGGCATAATTGGCAATGTCGGCATAGGAACCGTCGCCGCGATTTACAAAAAGGAAATTGCGCCGCACCTGGGGCCGGTCCCAGGCCGCTTCGCGAGTATAGGCGGGCGGGGGGCTCATGGGTTGCAGCTCGCGCATGCGCAGGGAGTGATAGCGGCTGAGCATGTCCGTCACGAAGAAGTCATCCAGGCCGTCGCCATTGATATCGGCGAAATCGACCGCCATCGAGAAATTAGGGATGCTGCGCAGCGCCTCGCGGGCAATGGCTCGGAAACCACCGTGGCCGTCGCCGAGCCATAGGCGGTCCGGGTCCTGGAAATCGTTGCAAACATAAATATCCGGCCTGCCGTCCTGGTTAATGTCGCGGATGACAGCCGTGAAGCTTAGGTCCCGAGGCGCTTGCTGGAGGGGCGCGCCGGTTTCATCTTTGAACGTGCCGTCGGTCCACGACTTCTTCTGGAAGCGCCCATGACCATCATTCAAATAAAATGCACCCGGCTCGCCGTACTCGACGAGCTTGCCATTGATAATCTTGAGCCGGTTGCGGTAGCGTCCGATGACCTGCTCCTTTCCGTCCACCATCCGGGTGGTGATCTTAAGGCCGCTGCGCATCGTGTTCTCACCGTAATTAGCCACATACAAATCGAGGTAGCCGTCGCCGTTGACGTCGCCCAAGGCCATGGACATGCTCCCGGTATTGTCCGCCAGTTCAGTGGCGCGCGCGTCATGGAAATGGCCGGCCCCGTCATTGAGAAACAGACGGGTGCCTTTCCCGGAATACGTTACCAACAGGTCCAGGTATCCGTCCCCGTTCACATCGGAAAAAACCGCGCCGCGCGCCAGGAGGTTGGTATTGGCCAAGCCGGCTGCTTCGGTCACGTCCTCAAATTTCCAGCCGCCCAGGTTGCGATAGAGCCGGCTGCTGCCGTCGAGGTTGCACAGGAAGATGTCGCACCAGCCATCGCCATCGTAATCGCCCAAAGCCAGACCGGAACCATTCAAGAGATTCTGGTTGGCGTTTTCGTCTGCAGACGATAGCTCATTTGTGAACAGGATGCCGGTGCTGGCGCCCGGCATCAGTGTGAAACCCGGTTTGCCGCCAGCAGGCACGGTTAATGGCCAGCATTTCACGCCAGGCGCCGGCTCTTGCGCGACGCCAGCGCCGGCAGGTGCGCCGCGCGCGCCAAGCGCCGGCAAAAGCGTCAGCAGCAAAGCCAGGCACATCATCCCTGCCAACTCTCGCCAACCCGTCAACAGGCGGCGAAGATGCATTCCCTCTCGGTTTGGGAATGTCTCTCGACGTGCGGTCCATCGCATGGCGTTACTCCGCTCGGCTTGCTGACTGCTCAATCCATCCGATTGGAGCAAAACCCCGAATCGGGTGACAAGCTCAAATCGCGTCGCCGATCCCGACCGAGCGCGGGTGGATTACGGCGCGCCGCAGGATGCGCTGGGATTATTGGAATTTAACTTTCTATCTGCGTTCATCCGCGTTCATCTGCGGTTTTAACGCGATCTTCAAACGAGTTTCAATTTCCTTTTGCCTTGGGTGAGCCGCTGCTTAAAATCACGCGTCACGAACTCGACGCAGGATGAAGAATATTGTCTATTTTGATCTGGAAACCCAGCGGTCGGCCGAGGAGGTCGGCGGTTGGGACAAAATCAGCCGGATGGGATTGAGTATCGGGGTGACCTACAGCACCGCGCGCGGGGGTTACCGGATTTATGACGAACGGCAGGTCGATGACCTGGTGCGGGAATTGCAGCGGGCGGACTTGATTGTGGGCTTCAACAATCTGCGGTTCGATTACGAGGTCCTTCACGGTTATACCGCGCTGGACCTGCGCCAACTGCCCACGCTCGACCTGCTGCTGGATTTGCAGAACCGGCTCCAGCATCGGCTCTCACTCGACGCCATCGCCGGCGCGACGTTCGGGGTCGAGAAAACCGCTGAAGGAATGCAGGCCATCGATTGGTTCAGACAAGGCCGGCTTCTGGAAATCGCCGAGTATTGCTGTTACGACGTGAAGCTGACCCGGCTGGTTCACGAGTTTGGCATTCACAATCACCAACTCCATTACCACAACCGCTTCGGCAAAAAGCTCAGCGTGCCCGTAAGCTGGTAAGCGCAGCATGTGGAGTGCGGCGGCAAGCGAAGCGAGATGCCACCGCTTTGGATGGGCGCTCGGCACAGCAGCATGCAAAAGCGCCGTCGTCGCTGCGCTTTGCCGGCGCACTCCATCAGGCATTTGCGCTCCGTTCTGGCCCCCTTAGTGCAAGGCTTTAATCGCCTGTGAGGCGAGGTTGAGTACCGGGTTGGGATAGATGCCCAGAAAAAGCATCCCGGCGATACAGACGCAGAGCGAGAGGCGAATCGGTCTGGACATCGGGATAGGCGACGAGTCGGGCACCTGGCGCGACCAGTAGATAGCGCGGACGATGCCGAAATAGTAGTAGAGAGACATCACGACCCCGGCGATGGCGATGGCGACGAGAACGTAGAACGCGTTTTGCACCGGGCCTTGGGCTTGACCCAGGGCCGCCTTAATGAGCAGGAATTTGCCGAAAAAACCGGCCATTGGCGGGATGCCGGCCAGGGAAACCATTGACAGGGTCATCGTGGCCGCCAATAAAGGCGAACGCTGGCCGAGCCCCGCCAGGGTGGAGACATCTTCCCCATCGGCCTGACGCATGACCAGGCAAATGACTGTGAAGGCCCCCAGCACCGTGAAGAGGTAGCCGCTCAAATAATAGAGGATTGCAGAGCCGCCTGCGCCGATGCCCTCGCCTGTATTGGAAATGCCCGCAGCCATGGCCGCCAGGCCAAGGAGCATGTAACCCGCGTGGGCGATGCTGGAATAACCGAGCAAGCGTTTGACGTTCCTTTGCGGAATAGCGCAGAGGTTGCCATACAGAATCGTGATAGCGGAGGTCACAATGAGGAGTTTCGACCATTGCACCGTGATGGCCGGAACTGCCAGGAACAACACCCGCAAGAGCAACACGAACCCGGCTGCCTTTGAGCCTACCGCCAGGAACGCAGTCGCCGGTGTCGGAGCGCCTTGATAGACATCAGGCGCCCAGATTTGAAATGGGAAGGCGGCGATTTTAAAGCCCAGTCCGACCATCACGAGCAAGAGCCCAAACAGAAAGATGTGGTTATCACTATGCTGCGACGTCACAGCCGCCAGGTCGCCGAAATCGAGTTTGCCCGAGATTCCATAAACCAGGGCGATGCCAAACACAGTAAACCCGGTGGAAAGCGCGCCGATAATGAGGTATTTGACCCCTGCCTCTAGCGAGGTGGTTCGGGCGCGCTCGAAGCTGGTGAGGACGTAAAAGGAGACCGTAATCAGTTCGAGCGAGACGAATAGCAGCGCGAAATTGTTCACCGAACAGGCAAAGAGCATTCCCATGAGCGCCAGCAGGATGACGGCGTAGAATTCGGCAATGCCTGCCTGGATGCGCTCGGCGAACTCGACCGACATCAGCAGGACGAGCAGCGCGGCGAGAAGAAAGAAGCGTTTGAAAAACAGCGCCAGGCCGTCCAGGAGGTACATATTATTGAAAGCGCTTGGAACGGCGTCCGGCTGAGCAGCAATCCGCACGAAAAAAACGCTGTAGAGAAAGATAGCGAGAATCCCAGCGGCAGCCACGTAACCCAGATTGCGCCGCGCCCGAGGCGGCGCCCACAAATCGACCAGCAGCAAGCCAATGGCCAGAGCCAGCACCAGCCATTCATGACTCAGAAGGGCCAGATTCATCGTGCGCGCGCCCGTCGAATTGTGACGGATTGGAGGCCGGCATCTTTGTCGCTGGCGACAACAGGCGGATTGGAGTTTAGCATCATGCCATAGGCACCTGACGACGTGGAGAACTGGGCCACAATGGGTTCGACGCTCTTCTGGATTTTGTCGGTTAGAAGGCGCGGGAAAAAGCCGAAGACCAATAACCCGGCCAGCAGAAGTGCAAAGGGCGTTTTGCGCCAGAGGTGGGGGGCATCGGTTATTGCGGCCCAGCGCTCGGGCAACGGCCCTTGCAGGAGCGCGCGAACAGCGCGCAGCAAATAGACCGCGCCGATGATCGATGCGCCCCAGATGGCGCAAATCGTTACGACGTGCAACGTCCGCCAGGCGCCAAAGAACACGGTGACCTCGCCGGCGAAGTTGGCAAAACCGGGCAAGCCGCAGCCGGCGAACGCGGCCATGATCAATGCGCCGCCGATGAATGGAAGGCGACGAAGCAGGCCACCGAGTTGGTCCATTTGAAGCGTGCCGGTCTGCTGGTAGATAAAGCCATTCAACCCAAAGGCCAGCGCTGCCAGAAAACCATGGGCGATCATGACCAGCACTGCGCCCGTGATGCCAATGAGGTTGAGGGTGGCAATGCCAAGAAATACAAAGCCCATGTGCGCCACGCTCGAATAGCCAATCAGCCAGTTGAAATCTTTTTGGCGCATGGCGACCCAGCCGCAATAAACCAGGTTGCCCAGGCAAAGCCAGGCTACAACGCCCATCCAGCTCCTGGCCGCATCGGGCAGCATCGGCAGGGCAATTCGGATGATGCCATACAAGCCGAATTTTTTGAGCACACCGGCATGAAGCATGGCCGTGGGGGTGGGGGCCGAGCCGTAAGCAGGCGGCGCCCAGGTGTGAAACGGCCAGAGTGAAACGAGAATGCCGAAGCCGAACAGCAGGAGCGGAAAGATGAAACCTTGTTCTGCGCGCGAGAGCGGGGCCTGGTGCAAAATGCGGGTCAGCACGGGGATATCAAACGTGCCGGCGCCGGCTTGCACGTAGAGGGCAATCAGTCCAACCAGGGCGATGAGGGCGCCGAGGCTGAGATAAAGCGTGATTTGGAAGGTGGCATAGTTCTTCTGCTCGCCGCGCCCCCAGACGCCGATCATGATAAAGGTCGGCACCAGCGCCAGTTCGTGGAAGAAATAAAACAGGAACAGGTCGAGCGAAGCGAAGGCGCCGAGGATGCCCCCGGCCATGAGCAGCAGCAGGATATAAAATTCCTTCTCACGCTCTTTGATTTCCCAGGAAACACAGGCCGCCGCAAAGGCAACCAGCGCGGCCATGAGAACCAGGCCCGCGTTGATGCCGTCCACGCCGACGTGATAGCTGATGCCAAGGCTCTCGATCCAGGGCGCCTGAGATTCAAACTTGAAACCGTAAAGGCCGGCCGGGGCGCCGTTGAACATCACGAACATCTTTATGGCAAGGGCCGCCGAGACCAGCGTCGCCAGCAGGGCCACCGAGCGCATTACCACGCGCAAATTGCGCGGCACAAACGCCAGCACCAGCGCCCCAAACAGTGGCCAGCCGAGGATATAGGTGAGTGTGGACATTATTTCAGAACGAAGTACAGGAGAAACGCCACGCCCAGCGCAAAGAGAAAGGCATAGGTCTGGAGGTTGCCGGTCTGTACCTGGCGCAAGGCCCGGCCAATCAGTTCGATGGTTCCATGGGTGCCGCGCACCGCAAGACCGGCAATCAGCCAGCGATCGATCCAGGCGGCGATTGCCGCCAACCCGTCGTGCAACCGGATGAATGTTGCCTCGTAAAACTCATCGATATAAAAACGGTTGCGCATCCAAACCGAGAGCGCCCCGAGCCTGGCTGGGAGTGGGTCGGTCTGCGCGCCCGCATACAGCGCGTAAGCCGCAAAAAAACCGAGCGCCACCGCGAGCAAGCCGAGCGAAGCGGCGGCGGGCGCCTGGACGAATGGCGCGATGACTTGCATGGGCGCTGACATCGGATGCTCGGCGGCACCCGGTTCAAACTGGCGGTTCAGGATATTCTCGACCCCAATGAATCCGGCAATAAGGCTGAGCACTGCCAGAATGCGCAACGGGAAAAGCATCACAGGCGGAGTTTCCCTGGCGTGGCCGGCGGCTTCGGTCCTGGCCGAAGCGCCGAAGACGACGAAAATCAGTCGAAACATGTAAAATGTGGTGAGAATCGCAACCACCCAGCCGAGGGCGAAGCGGCCATAGGCGTGGTCTGCCGCCGCGCGGGCGAGGATGGCGTCTTTGCTATAAAACCCGCTGAACGGCGGAAACGCTGATATGGCCATCGCGCCGAACAGGAAAGTCCAGAACGTGACCGGCATTCTTTTGCGCAGCCCGCCCATTTTCCAAATGTCCTGTTCGTGATGCAACGCGATAATCACCGAACCGGCTGCCAGGAATAGCAGCGCTTTGAAAAAGGCATGGGTTGTCAGGTGGAACATGGCCTGGGCAGGTCCGTGCAAGCCCACCCCCAGCACCATGAAACCCAATTGTGAAAGGGTTGAGTAGGCCAGAATGCGTTTAATATCGTTCTGCTGCACGGCGATGACCGCCGAGAGCAACGAGGTAAACCCGCCCACCCAGGAGATTACGGTTAAAGCGGGGGCATTGAGCAGGAACAGGACGCGGCACAGCATGTAAACGCCTGCCGCCACCATCGTCGCGGCATGAATCAGCGCGCTGACTGGCGTGGGACCTTCCATGGCGTCTGGCAGCCACACATGCAGCGGGAACTGGGCGCTTTTGCCAGCCGCCCCGCAGGCAATCAGGAGCGCCGCAACGGTGGCCAACGTGCCCAGCGCTTGGGGGTCGGCTTGGATTCTCTCTTGCAGCGCGCTGAAGTTCAGCGAACCCAAGACGGCCCAGACCGTCAAGATGCCTAGAATGAAACCAAAATCCCCAAGCCGGTTGGTCAGGAAGGCCTTCTTGCCGGCATCCGCAGCCGACGGGCGTTCGAACCAAAAACCAATGAGAAGGTAACTGGAAACGCCGACCAATTCCCAAAAAATGAATAGCTCGATGAAATTGTTGGCCAGCACGATGCCGAGCATGGAAAAGGTAAACAGGCTCAAGCAGGCGAAATAGCGCGAAAACCCAGGGTCTTCGCGCATATAGCCCCAGGAATAAATGTGGATGAGCCCTGCCACGCCGGTTACGACCAGCATCATCAGCAGGCTCAAAGCGTCAAAGCGCAGACCGAACTCGACCTGAAAATCACCTATCGCCAGCCATTGAACCGCTGTCTCACGAGCAGGTCCCCAATGAGTGGCGCCGACGAACACTGCGCTCAGAAGAAACCCAGCCACCACCGCTCCGATGGAAAGACCAGCGCTGAGCTTGCGGTCCGAATGCGCGAAGAGGGTGATCAACGCCGCCGCAAACAACGGGAGGAACAAAATGATCCAGGGCAGGGCGTTCATGTGACGCTATAGCTTCAGAGTTGTGAGGTCCTCGGCATGAGCGCTTTGGCGCCGGCGATAGAGCGCCACGATCAGCGCCAGACCAACCGAGACCTCGGCGGCGGCCACCGTGATCACGAAAAACACGAAGACCTGGCCATCCAGGTTGTGATTGAACCGCGAAAAGGCCACCAGGGCCAGGTTAGCGGCGTTCAGCATCAATTCGAGGCCCATGTACATTACCAGCAAGTTGCGCCGGACGATCACGCCCAGCAACCCCAGGCAAAACAGGATCACACTCACCACAAGATAATGTTCGATGCCGATGGGGTTCATTTCAGCTCCTTTTTGCTGAGCAATACAACGCCCACCATGGCCACCAGGAGCAGGACGGAAACAATCTCAAAAGGCAGCAGGTAATTCGTGAAGAGGAGCCTGCCGAGAGGAATTGTGCCGCCTTCCGGCGCGCTGGGACTCGTGGCTCCGAGCGATGAATGAAGTAATGTCCGCAGGAAAATGAATAAGATAGCCCCTACGGCAACTATGCCAGTCGTAACGCTGAAGATTTTGATTTTTCGGCCCTCCTCAGCCTTGAGGTCCAGCAACATGATAACAAACAGGAACAGAACCATCACCGCGCCGGCATAAACCAGCACCTGCACCGCCGCCAGAAAGAACGCGTGCAGCAGGACGAACAGCCCTGCCAAGGCCCCAAGCGTCAGCACGAGGAACATGGCGCTGGTGACCGGGTTCCGGCTGAAGGGATTCAGCACGACCAGGAATCCAAACACCAGCGTCAAGAACGCAAAAAAGTAAAATAAGAATTCTGCCACGTAGTTTTCCTGTCAATCCGATAATTAACGGCGCAACGATGTAACGATACGCCCCCGGACTTGCAATCCCTATCTGAGCCAATCCCGATGCCGCGCTCAGGGCGGAACGCCTTGCGCCCTGGCCTCGGCGGCTTTTCGCTGCCATTTGCGGATTTTGTCCTGGTGCATCCCGCCGAGGGCCAGCAGTTTTTCTTTATCGTAAAGCATCTCCTCGCGGCTCAAGCCGGTGAGGGAATAATCTTTCATGAGGAAGATTGCCTCTTCGGGGCAAACCTCCTGGCAAAAACCGCAGAAGATGCACCGGAGCATGTTAATCTCGAACTCTTTGGGCGCCTTTTCGACGTTGCCGGCCTCGGGCGCACCCGCAGGGCCGGGGGGCACAATGCGGATGGCTTTGGGCGGGCAAACAAACTCACATAACTGGCAGGAAACGCATTTGATTTGGCCGTCCTGGTTTTCAACCAAATACGGGGCGCCACGGTAGCCCTCCGGAACGACCCATTTTTCCTCCGGATACTGCATCGTGACTTTCTTGCGGAAGAAGTGGCGGATGGTGACTTTAAAGCCGCCAATAATGGCGGGCAGGTAAAGCCGCTCCCAAAGGTTGAGCTTTTTGCGTTTGACGATCATCGAACGATTTAGCGTGCGTGCGCGTTCATTTTGCGATTCCCCACAGCACGATTGCAGTCACCACGATATTGGCCAAGGCCAGCGGGATAAAGCGCCGCCAGCCCAAATCCATGAGTTGGTCGTAGCGGAAGCGGGGCCACATCCAGCGCACCCAGATGACCATGAACTCCACAAACAGCATCTTGCCCAAAAATATAAAGATTTGGAGGATGCCTGTTCCGATGGTGTGAGCGGGTTGGTCCAGCCCGGCGATTGGAAGAGTCCAACCGCCCAGAAACAGCGTCACCATCATCGCGCAGGCAGCGGTCATCGCAGCGTATTCGCCCATGAAAAACAGGGCGAACTTAATCGAGCTGTACTCCACATTATAGCCACCGGCCAGTTCCTGCTCCGATTCCGGCAGGTCGAAAGGCAACCGGTTGGTTTCCGCGAACATCGCGGCCAGGAAAATGCCGAATGCGAGCGGCTGCTTGAAAATCAACCAATGCAGGAAACTGCCGGTTTGATATTGAATCACCTCGCTCAAGTTCAACCCGCCTACCAGCAGGAACACCGGAATGACCGACATCCCCATGGCGATTTCGTAGGAGATCATTTGGGCGCTGGACCGGATGCCGCCCAGAAACGGGTACTTGGAATTGGCTGCGTAACCGGCCAGCACGATCCCATAAACCCCAAGCGAGACGATGCCGAAGGTGTAGAGGATGCCCACATTGAGGTCCGCGATAACCATTTTCTGATCTCCCAATTGCGAGCCGAAAGGAATGATGGCGATGGTGAGCAGGCTCGGGATCATCACAATCGCCGGCGCCAGCCAGAAGTAGGCCTTCCTCACGTGGGCCGGCGTAAAATCTTCCTTCAAGAAGGCCTTGACGGCGTCAGCAGCCGGCTGCAGCAAGCCGAACAAGCCGACGCGATTGGGGCCGCGCCGGTCCTGGATGGCTGCGGAAACTTTGCGCTCGACCCACACGGCGTAAGCCACGATGAACATCAACACCGAGAAGACGCAGATGATCTTGATGGCGCTGAAGAGCGCGAATTGTGACGCAGGCGTTAGTTCAGTCGCGGCGAACATGGGCAGTTAGCGTAAGCTCGGCCGGGGGCCCTGCAGACTTAGCGATTGTTTACCGATCAAGTGCGTACTAAACCCCGTAGGGGTGGCCTGTTTATAGTAACCGGCATGCCGGATTGTCCCTTTTGTTTTTTCAGCGCCGCGGCGGGCGGTTATAATGTTAACCCTTTGGCTGAACCGCCCCGCCGCTGAAAAAACAAAAGGGAAATGGAAAGTGGGCGCGGTCTCTACATACAGGACACCCCTACAGGGTTTGGAGGTTTGGAAATTCGATTTCATGGGTTCAGGTCATGCATGTTTTTTTGCCCTCAAAGGTTGATGGTCACGCCCGCGTTTCCCAAGGCTGCCCAGTTTAACCCGTTGAATGCCGCGACCTCTTTGGCCATCAGGTTAAACAGCCCTTCGATGCTTACAAAGCCGCCCTGGCCGGTGACCTCGAAAACCAGCTCGTGCAAAAACTCCCATTCGGGCCGGGCGTCCCCTCGAGCTTCAACCGCCTTCATAAACTTCTGCACGCGGCCTTTGGTATTGGTGAAGGTGCCTCGCTTCTCAGCGGCGGCGCAGCCAGGAAGCAAGTAATGGGCAGCCCGGGTAGTGGCATTGGGCAGGATATCACTGACGATAAGGGTCTCGAGCCGGGCGAGCAGGTCTGCGCCTATCCCGTGTTTGGTTACATCTTCGCCAAACACGATTAATGTTTTGATTCGGCCATCCCGAATGGCTTCGGCAATCTTAGGCAGATTGGACCCCATCGGGTCGGCCGCTATCCCTGTCAGGCGCGCCCCGGCGCTGTTCGGGTTGCGGTCGGCATTGAGCAGCAATTTGTCACCTTCCCCAATGCGTGGGATCGAATCGGTAAGCGCGCCAGCTTTCCGGGCCAGTTTGGAGAGCAAGTAAAGCTCTTCGTTGGTCTGTCGCGCTGAGCCAATGATGGCGATCGAGCCGCGGGGGGCCTGGTTGACCTTTTGCGATAGTTCCGCCAGCACAGCCGTCCAGCCACGCAGTTCGGGCTGCGGCCCACGCACCTCAACGAGCCGGTCCTCGCGCCCTATCCACTTATAATTCAGCCGGCCATAGTCGCACATCCAGGCCGAATTCACCGCGTCGTTTTCCCGAGGCTCGTACCGATAGACTTTGCCCTGGCGCGAGCTGATAACGATGTTGCAGCCGGTGGCGCAACTGGTGCAGATGTTTTTGGTTTCTTTGAGGAACCAGACGCGCATCTGGAAGCGGAAATCTTTCGAGGTCAGCGCGCCGACGGGGCAGATATCAACAGTGTTGAGGGTGTAATTGTTATCGAACCTGCGGCCTGGGTAAGCCGTCAGGACATTATAGCTGCCGCGATTGACAATGCCCAGCGCGTCATCGCCGACAATGTCCTTCGTGAAGCGCACGCAACGCGTGCAGAGGATGCAGCGCTCATCATCCAGTACAATGCGCGGGCCCAAATCCACCCGCTTCGGTTTGTGCACCTTGGTTTCGGCGAACCGGCTTTGGGCTTTGCCGTAATCCACCGAATATTCCTGGAGCTTGCACTCCCCGGCCTGATCGCAGATAGGGCAATCCAGCGGATGATTAATCAGCAGGAATTCCAGGACGGCTTCGCGCATTTGCTTGACTGCGGGTGTGTTGGTATAGATTTCCATGCCTGGCGCGACAGGGGTAGCGCAGGCAATGGCAGGGCGGGGAGATTTGGCGATTTTAGGCGAGCCGTCCGGGTTGATAATTGGTTTGCGGTCAGGCCCCATGGCCGGCGTGCCAAATTCGACGAGGCACATGCGGCAATTGCCGGCGACATGTAGTTTGGGATGGTAGCAATAGTGGGGCACATCCACCTGGGCAACGGCACAGGCCTGAATCATGGTCGTCGGCAGCGGCTTGCCCGAAAGAGGGTCCGGCGTCGTCTTAGGCACCTCGACTTCTTTGCCGTCCACTTTCACCCGGATTTTATCAACCGTAGGCGGGGCAGTGGGCTTTGGTTCAATTGCAGTTGCGATGGACATTCAAATCTCTTTCATTGCCAATGTATTGCCCGCTTTCAATTCTACTGCTGATTCGGCGCGCTTGCTTTGGTTAGTCCTGCGTTCCTCGTCCTCCGTTCCGCGAGCGACAAATTCATCCTTGAACTTACCCACAAAACTCTGCACAGGCCAGGAACAGGCCTCGCCAAAGGCGCAAATAGTGCGCCCTCCGGGGATATTATCGGCTATTCGGACCAGGTAATCCGCATCTATCTTGCGGCCTTCACCATGTGCGAGGCGGTGCAATGCCTTGGCCATCCAAAGCGAGCCTTCGCGGCAGGGCGTGCACTGGCCGCAACTCTCGTGCGCATAGAACTCGCTGATGTTCGCCAGCGCCTCGACGATATCCGTTGAATCGTCCAGCACAATAATCGCGCCCGAACCGGACATGCTCCCCGCCCCAATCAAGGAGTCGAAATCATACGGCAAATCCAGCATGTCGAATTCCTTTTCAACATCCTTTCCGTCCGGTCCCTTGCGTTTCAACTTGAACTTCTCGCCGGCCTTGAAAACCTTCGCCGAAGAACCGCCGGGAATCACCGCCTTGAGCTTGCGGCCATCACGCAAACCGCCACCGAACACCGGCTCATTGATTAGCTCGCCCAGGGTGACTTTGCCCACCTCGATCTCGTAGTAACCCGGTTTCTTGACGTGTCCGCTGATGCTGACGATCCGCGTGCCCGTGTTGTTGGGCGTGCCCAGTTTCGCGAATTCCGCCCCGCCCATGGCGATGATGTGCTTGACCGTGCAGAGGGTCTCGACGTTGTTGACGATGGTGGGGCACATGTAAAGGCCCAGCACGGCGGGGAAATAAGGCGGCTTGATGCGCGGGTATGCGCGTTTGCCTTCGAGCGATTCGATCAAACCGGTTTCCTCACCGCAGATGTAGGCCCCAGCGCCACGGTGCAGATGGATGTCCAGGTCATAGCCGCTGCCTAGGATGTTCTTGCCTAGAAAACTGCGCGCGCGAGCTTCTTGGAGGGCGCGATTGAGAATCCTGCCGCCTTCCATGAATTCGCCACGGATGTAAATATATGCCAAATGCACGTCATTGGCGTAACAGGCGATGATCATCCCCTCGAGCATCTGGTGCGGGTCCTTGTAGAGGATCTGCCGGTCCTTGAACGTGCCAGGTTCCGACTCGTCGGCGTTGCAGATGAGGTAAATCGGCTTGCCGCTCTTGCGGTCAACAAACGACCATTTCAACCCGCAGGAAAAGCCGGCGCCCCCGCGCCCGCGCAGGCCCGAGAGGCGCACATCGTCTCGGATTTGTTCCGGGCCACTGATTTTTCGGCCATCAGCCAGCGTTTTGGGCTGGATCGCCAGGGCCTTTTTCAAAATCTCATACCCGCCATTGCGCAAATAACACTCGATGTCCGGTGTGTAACCCGGCTGATCGGCGTACTTGAGGATGAGGCGATATTCCTGGGGCATGGTTAAGGACTCAAGTCGAAAACTGGCATGGCAGGAAGCTCAGTCATCCCAGAAGTCATCCCGGAGGGATGGTTGGGAATAGCCCAACGCTTCAGCATTGGATGGACGTCGGGGGCGACGGTTAGTCCCGAAGGCACGGATGAATAGAGGGTGAAAGAGTTCGGATTCAGCCGTCCCTTCGGGACTAGTAGGTCCCACACCGCCTCCCCAACGTTGAAACGTTGGGCTATTGTCGGATGTCCCTCCGGGACAGCAGCCTTGAAGTCTGCGCGCCGAGGTTTTAAGACCGGACTCAAGCGCCCCGCCAGCCTTGACTCCTGGAGGGTACATCCTACCTTAGAAGCGCTCGTTTGCCCGATGGTGTAACGGTAGCACAGCAGACTCTGGATCTGTTTGTCATGGTTCAAATCCATGTCGGGCAGCCAACTCCTCTTCACTTGCACCCCCCCACGATTTCATCCGCCTTTTTTTCCGAAACGCCCTCGTAAAACGCCTCATTGCACATCATCACCGGGGCGGTGCCGCAACTGGCAAGGCATTCAACAAACTCGACCGTGAACTTGCCGTCCTTGGTGGTTTGTGGACCATGGCCATGGGGGTCCAGGCCAAGCCGGGCGCACAAGTGTTCGTGCAGCCTGTAGGAACCGCCCAGGGCGCAACTCAAGGTACGGCAGACTCGCAGGTGATGGCGCCCCACCGGTTGCTGGTGGAACATTGGGTAAAAAGTGACCAGCTCATAGATATTGATCGGCTGCAGCTCCAATTTTGTGGCGATCCATTCCACCGCCTGCCGCGAAATAAAGCCAAAACGCTCCTGAATTGCGTGCAGCAGCATCAGCGAGGCGCTTCGCTTTTTGGGATAGCGGGTGATGATCTCATCAATCTCAGCCGCCAAAGCAGCCGGGACAGCGAAGTCCGGCTGTTCCACGAGCGGGTCCGGTATCGCCTGTTCGTTAGGTAGATTGATTTGAATCTCCGGCTGCATAGATTTCAGCGGTCGCATTCCCCCATAACAAAATCGAATGAGCCCAAAATCGCGACGATGTCACTGACCATATGGCCGGGCAACAGATGCGAAAGGATGCTCAGGTTGACGAAGGAAGGGGAGCGGATTTTCAACCGGTGCGGCGTGCCCCCGCCTTTGCTGTTGATGTAGAAACCAAGTTCGCCCTTGGGATTTTCATGCGCGAAATAGACCTCTCCGGGCGGCGCGTTAACGCCTTGGGTTACATTGATAAAATGATGAATCAATTCCTCCATCCGCGTCAGCACGCGGTCCTTGGGCGGCAGGACGATCTTGCCATCCGGCACATTGACCGGCCCGCCCGGGAGCTTGTCCAGGCATTGGTGAAGAATCCGCACGCTCTGGCGCATCTCCTCGATGCGGCACAAATAACGATCGTAGCAATCGCCCTTTGATCCTATTGGCACTTCAAAATCGAGCTGATCGTACACCAGGTATGGCTGGACCTTGCGCAAATCGTGCTCGACACCGCTGCCGCGCAGGTTGGGGCCGCTCAAGCCGAAATCGATGGCGTCCTGGCGCGAAATGACCCCAACGCCCTGCGTGCGATCCGCAAAGATGCGGTTCCGGCTCAGAAGCGTTTCGGTCTCATCGATGTTCACCACCACTTCATTGCAGAATCTTCGGCACTGCTCGACCCAGCCGGGCGGCAGGTCACGGGACAAGCCCCCAATGCGCGTGTAGCTGGTCGTAAAGCGCGCGCCGGTGAGCGATTCGCATAGGTTGTAAGTCTTTTCGCGCTCCGTGAATGTGTGCAGAAACACGGTCATTGCGCCCACATCCATGGCAAAGGACCCCAAACCCAAAAGATGGGAAGCGACCCGGGCCAGTTCGCAGCAAATGACCCGAATGAACTGGCAGCGGGGGGGCAACTGCCGATCAATGCCCAGCAGTTTCTCAACAGCCAGTACGTAGGCAACATTGTTGGCCAGCGGGGCCAGGTAATCCAGTCGATCCGTATAAGGAATGAACTGGGTGTAAGTCATGTTCTCCGCTATCTTTTCATCTCCGCGATGAAGAAAACCCACATCCGGCATGGCCTTTGTGATAATCTCGCCGTCCAGTTCGAGCACAATGCGCAAAACACCATGCGTGGCCGGGTGCGACGGGCCCATGTTCAGGACCATTTTCTCACCCGGCAGATCAGCGGAAGATGTATTGGCCGGGGCCGGCTGATTCAGAGTGCGCAACGCCTCGGCGGTTCTGCCAGCCGTATCAGTAAACGCGACATGTCGTTCTTCACTCATCGTGGCGCAACGGAAGAATCATTTCTTCGGGATTGGTCCAGGCCCGTGGCTGTGGCCGTGCGCGCCCCGGATGTCTCTGCGGCGTTCGACTCGCGCGTTCAGCGCGATAGCATCCGTTTCCGGGATTCGCACCCGAGGTTCGCGTGAGAGCGCGTCTTTACCGCCCGCGATGGTGACGAACGGTCCGCCCGCCAGCGGCGCCGGTTCGGTGAATGCAACCTCGGGCATCTCACTCGGCTTTCCGGCCAATGGAAAATCCTTCCGCAACGGAAAATAAGGGTAGCCTTCCCACATCAGAATCCGGCGCAGGTCGGGGTGCCCGCGGAAGCGGATGCCCATCATGTCGTAAATCTCGCGCTCGTGCCAATCTGCGGTGCGCCAGATACCCGTGAGCGTCGGTGCCTCGCCTTTTTCCTCGCTCAATTCGGCCTTGAGGCGCAGGTACTGGCGATGGCCATAGCCGTAGAGGTGAAAAACCAGCGTGAACCGCGGGTCCTCGCCATAATTATCGATGCTGGTGATATCTACCAGGTAATCAAAACCCATTTCGTTCCTTGCCACCGCGCAAATCTCCGGCATCCGCTCGACATCTGAGACTTTCAGCGTGAGCTCGCCTCGGAATTCGATGGGTTCAGAAATCCACTGGTCAAATCTGGCCTTGAGTTGGCGCGCCAATCCTGCGGCGGGGCTCTCAGGCTTTGCGGGGCCGCCTGCAGGTGCGGACGCAGGCTTGGGCGTTGAAGTCGTATCACTCATTGTAGGACCCGGATAATGTCCCGGAGGGACATCGGATAATGCCCAACACTTCAGCGTTGGGAATTGGCCCGCAAGCAGACGAGTCCCGAAGGGACGGCTGAACGGCTGCATTCGGATTCTCAGAGGAACCGAATCGATTATCGCGGTGCGGTTTCACCTGTATCCCCAGTTCAGGCCACCTTCAGCGTTGCGAGCACCGGTTCGCGGGCGACTTTGGCCTGGAGCTTTATCAGCGCATCCAGCAAGGCCTCGGGCCGCGGCGGGCACCCGCCAATATACACGTCAACAGGCACAATGTTATCCACCCCCTGCAGTACCGAGTAGCTGCGGTACATCCCGCCGCTCGACGCGCAAGCCCCCATCGCAATCACCCATTTGGGGTCAGTCATCTGCTCGTAAATCCGCTGGACCGCCAGGGCCATTTTGTAAGTCACTGTTCCCGCGACGATCATCACATCCGATTGACGCGGGGAAAAACGCATCACCTCCGAGCCGAACCTGGAAATATCGAACCGGCTGGCGCCCGTGGCCATCAATTCGATGGCGCAGCAGGCCAAGCCCATCGGCATCGGCCAGAGCGAGTTCTTGCGGAACCAATTGATGGCCGCATCCAGGCGGGTGACTACCACGTCGCCTTCGACCTTTGAATTATAGCCGATTTCCGTTTGCACATTCATAGGGACAGCAAAGCCGGGATTTGGCTTCGCCCCTGAAACCTAATCACCCCGCAAAACCCAGGCAAGTTGAATTTCCCGAGTTGGCATAATTGAGGTCAAGCACGGCGCGAGTTCTGGCGAGCTAGGAGCGTTGAGGCCGATGGCCGGACTAATTTAGCGACAAATCCTCCGGCATCTGGGACAGGAGCCGGTATTTCCAACCTTTTTGGCGCAGGATTTTTTGCCAGAGCTGGTCGGGCTGGCTATCGAAGATCAAGTCCAGTGAGGCCGGGTGGGTGAGCCAGGCATCGCGTTTGAGTTCGTCTTCGAGCTGGCCGGCGCTCCACCCGGCGTACCCGGCGAACATCTTGATTTGCTGTGTTGGTGAAAACGAATCTCCGATTTCGACCAGGCTGTCGAGCGAGTGTCCCAGGCTCAAATTGGCCATCACATTGGCGTCTGGAATAAAGGAGTCGCTGTGCAGGAAACTCAACGCGGATGGCTGGACAGGGCCGCCCAAGAACAAGGGGCAGGCCTTCAGCGTCTCGGGCAGGTCCGCCACGATCATCTCCCCGGCTTTGCTGCCAGCCGCCCGATTCAGGATCAGGCCAAACGCTCCGTCCGCATCGTGCTGGCAGATCAGGACTACCGTTCGCTGGAAAAAGGAGCCCTGCAATTGGCCGCTGTCCAGCAGCAACTGGCCCTTTAGCGATTTCTCAGTTTCAGGCATAATATCACGCGTTCCCTACCAGCTTGCCCTGTTTGCAATCTGGATTTAAAGTGCGGTCATGTCAAAATTTTGTCTGCTCTTGATATTGGCAGCCGCCCTATTGGCGGGAGGTTGCGCTTCCCATTCTGGCAGCCGCGAGTACATCCCTGGCAAAGGCTGGGTGCCTAACGATTGACGCTTGGCCGGCGTTCCTGGTTACATTGCCAAAGACGGGCCATCCTTGGCCGTCTGCTGCTTGTCCAGTGAGCGGTCAAGATAGTAAGCGGCGCTGATCAAGCCCAGATGCGTGAATGCCTGCGGGAAATTGCCCAACTGCTGCCCATTGAGGCCGAGTTCTTCTGAATACAATCCCAAGTGGTTGGCATACCCCAGGGTTTTTTCGAAATAAAACCGCGACAATTTGAAGTCACCGGCGCGGGCGAGGCATTCGACATTCCAAAATGAGCACATCGAGAAGGTGCCTTCGCGGCCAGGAAAGCCCGTGTTGGCTCCTTTCATGACATTATAGCGATAAACCAGCGAATCCTCGACCAGGTTGCTATTAATGAAGTCAAGAGTCGAGCGCCAGCGCGGGTCATTAGGCCCGATGAACTTCATCAAGGGCATCAACAGCGCCGCCGCATCCACCGCTTTCGAGCCCTTGTACTGCACGAAGCTGCGCAATTCCGAGTCCCAGAAGTTTTGATAAACATGGCGGTAAATCTGATCCCGGATTTCCCGCCACTTGGCTAATGGGGCCGGGAAGGAGCGCTTTTGAGCCAGGCGCAGGCCGCGGTCCACCGCTACCCAGCACATGATCCTCGAGTAGAGAAATTCGTAAGGCCCTCCGCGCACTTCCCAGATGCCTTCGTCTGGCCGCTGCCAATTGGCGCAAACCCAATCAATCAGGCCCACCAGGTTCAGCCAAAAATCATACGAGATCAGCTCTCCGAATTTATTGTAGATGTAAACCGAGTCCATCAGCTCTCCATAGATATCGAGCTGAAGCTGGTCGCATGCGCCGTTGCCAATGCGAACCGGGCGCGACTTTTTGTAGCCTTCGAAGTGGCGCAAGTCGGTCTCCTGCAGATTCTGGCGTCCATCCAGGCCATACATGACCTGGAGCGGCGAGCCGGGTTTGAGTTCAGCGCAACGGGCTTCAATCCAGCGCATGAAGGCGGTCGCCTCTGCTGTATAGCCTAAGCGCATCAAGGCATAGGTGGTAAAGGACGCATCTCGAATCCACGTGTAACGGTAATCCCAGTTGCGCACGCCGCCGATCTCTTCGGGCAGCCCAAAAGTCGGGGCGGCAACAATCGAACCATGTTCGGCTGAGGTCAGCAGCTTGAGCGTCAAAGCCGACCGGTTGACCACCTCGCGCCAGCGGCCTCGGTATTGGGATTGGCGCACCCACTGCCGCCAGTAATTCATCGTTTGCTTAAACGACTCGGTCACATAATTGGGCGCCGCCGATGGTGACCCCCCTTCCCCGGCATGGACATCTTCGAGCACGAAGGCGGCAGTTTGGCCTGAGTGCAAGGTGAACTCGGCTGTGGCAGCGCCATTTTCCACGCGCAAAGGGACTTCACTGCGCAAGCGCAAAACCGTTTTGTCTTCGCCGCGGCTGATGAAAAGCACTTCGTTTCGTTTCTTTTCGACTCGATGCCCGGCGCGGCCATAGTCAAAGCGAGGGTCACACACCATTTGAAATGGGATGTCGCCTCGGATGCACTTGGCCCGGCGAACCAGGTCATGGGCATGGCCCAGTTCCATGATGGGCATGAAATCAGACACTTCCCCTATGCCTTCATCCGACAGGAACCGGCTCAAGAGGATATTGGAGTCTGGAAAGTAGAGCTGTTTCTGGCGCGCGCCTTTGAGCCGCGGCGCCAGTTGAAAGCGGCCCCCCTTTTTATAATCCAGCAACGCGGCGAAGATTGTGGGCGAATCGAAATTGGGAAAACACATGAAGTCAATCGAACCGTCCATGCCGACCAGCGCAACCGTGTGCAGGTCCCCGATAATTCCGTAGTTCTCGATTGGCTTATAGTGGCTGTTTGAAGCTCTCCCCGATGTTCCCATGCGCTACTCTAGACCGGAGCGCCTTTGCCTTCAAGTGGGGAGGGACATTGGGGGGGGGGGAATTTGTCGCGTTGGAAATTCAGAATTAAACCCGATCGGCATTTAGGGCAAATTGATGCTGTGAAAGCGACAAGTAAACGCCGCTCCAAGTCCCAGGCCGAACTAGAATGTCTTCGTCGCTCATCGCTTCTTGACAATGGGTTCAAATGATTGTATAAATAGTCTCAAATGAGCAACACAAGTGTTGAGCGCAAAACGAAAAGGCATTCCACCGCATCAGGAAATCTCAACAAGATAGGCGTGGTAAACTTTTTTGTACGTAGAGGTTCAGGCGAGATGAAGGGACAGATCAAAGAGGCAGAGGTCAATGCCTCGAACATCATTGAGGTTATCCAGCAGGGTTTGGCAGTCCGGGAGTTAGCCGTGCTGCAAGGCCTTTTGGGTGTCCCGATGGAACGGCTCGCGCCAAAACTCGGCATTTCCAGAGCCACTCTGAACCGGCGGATGGCCAAAGGGCGGCTGGAACCAGAGGAGTCCGACCGGCTGGTCAGGTTTGCGCGTCTGATGGGCAAAGCCACGGAGGTTTTCGAGACCCAAGGGACAGCCCGCCTTTGGCTGACTTCGCCGCAAATCGGTTTGGGTGGCGCCGTGCCTCTGGACTATGCCGAGACCGAGGTCGGGGCGCGCGAGGTCGAGGATTTGCTTGGTCGCATCGAATACGGGGTTTATTCCTGATGCTGGAAGCCTGGCGTATCGTCAAGGAGAAGCACGCCGCCACCGCCTTTTCAGGTGAAGGAGCAGCCAAGACCGGTGGCCGGTGGAACTCCCGGGGGGTGGCTGTTGTCTATGCCAGCAGCACCAAGTCTCTGGCGGCGCTGGAAAACCTGGTGCATCTGAATCCCCCTGTCATGTTCAGATACGTCGCGATACCCATTGAGTTTGACGCCGCGCTGGTTGAGAGATTTCTCACCGGCTTGCCCAAAGATTGGCGCGCGGAGCCGCCCCCTGTTTCCACCAGGCAGTTGGGCGACGACTGGGTGCGAGCTGGACGCTCCGCCATACTGGCTTTGCCCAGCGTCGTCGTATGGGGGGAACCCAATTACCTGCTCAACCCGGCCCACCCTGATTTCAAGAAAATCTCTATCGGAACGCCCGAGGATTTTGCTTTTGACCCGCGGCTGCTCGTCTGACGGCGTGCAAGCTTTGGGGAAGGAGCGTGAGTGCATTGCTGCTGGCAAGCAAGCCGCGCCCTCGATCAACAAATGCGTGTTTGCGTCCCCACCACGTCAGCGGTGTTTCGAAGGTATTCAGCGGTTCTTCTTCTTTCCTCGCGTTTGTTGAAACTTTCGTTCGAGTTGCCGGGTATCATCTCTAAAGGGGCGCAGTGCCCCACGGACAACCTCAACGTGGAATTGAATATGAAACATTTGAAGCCCTGGATGATTGGAACTGTAACGCTGTGCGCCGCCGCAACCGTGACTCTGGCAGCGGATGAAATATTGCCCGGTCAAGTCGATTTCGGCGCCTTTTCACCGCCCAAAGGAGGCGGGGAATTTGTCGAGGTGAACGTGCCGAGCGGCCTGATCGGCTTGGCGGCTCGATTGGTCGAGAAGGACCAACCCGACGTGGCCGGCCTTCTTAACGGATTAAAATTGGTCAGAGTCAATGTCATCGGCTTGGGTGAGGACAATCGGGCAGAGTTGCAGAAGCGCGCCCAGAAAATCCGCAAGGACCTGGCCGCCAAGGGTTGGGAACGCATCGTGACTGCCCAGCAAAAAGACCAGGATGTCAATGTGTACCTCAAGATGACTGACAAGGGGGCTGTCCAAGGTCTGGCTGCGGTGGTGCTCGATGGCAAGGAGCACGCCGTGTTCGCCAACGTGGTCGGCGATATCAAGCCCGAGCAATTGGCCTTGCTGGGTGAGAAACTCCACATCGACCCCCTTAAGCAGATTGGCGACGCCGCGCAAAAACAGGAGGAAAAACCTAAGGACAAGGCGCAGGAGTAATCGAGTATGGAAAACGTCATGCCAATCAGCCCAACGCCAGCGGCCCCGTCGGCGCCCCCGATACTCCGGCCCCCAGCTTCGCCCCGGCTGAACCCCCGGACCAGTGCGGGCTACGTGATTTTGGCGCTTGTTCTCTGCCTGCCTTTACTGTGCGCCATTGGCATCGCCAACTGCTTCCGGTTGAGTTCGGTGAACCAAGCTTTGCGCAGCAGCGTCATGGAGTCCGTCCCCGGACACTGGGACAAGCGGTTTGCTATTCATGCCGGCGGCCTCACTTTGGCTTTCGCGCGGTTCGGATCGAGCTTCTTCAACCTGCCGCCAGAGCCCAAAGCCGCCCTGGGCGCTCTGCACGGCGCGGACGTTGGCGTTTACAAGCTTCTGGATGCGCCGCAAGCGCTGGATTATTCGGCGCTGTTCACGCGCGCGGATAAGGCCATGAAACGGCGAGGTTGGGAGCGAATGGTTGGCGTTGCCCGGGGCGGGCAGTTCGTGGCTGTTTATCTGCCCCGTGACATGCGCGCGCTCCAACACGTGGCCTGCTGCGTTGTCGTCCTCAACGAGGGGGATTTGGTGATCGCCTCCGCTCGCGGCAACCTCGAACCACTACTGGCTCTGCCGTGGCCAACGGCGCGCCAAATCTGTCAAACGCAAAAAGTGTCAGTCAATTAGGCTTCCGAAGACTTGGCCTTTCAAAGCAAAGTGACGTGCCGCAAGTTAAGGCGATGATTGAGTTCGAACGGGTGTTGGAGCAGGGTCGGGCAGCGCAGCGCCAGTTCCAGGATTTGGAACTGGTGGCGGTCGGCGGGACCGCTGCGGCGGCACATTGCCGGCATCGAGTTTCGCTGGACGTGGATTTGGTCACGCCGCACCTGCGGGACCGCTACGAAGAGGTAGCTGCCAGACTGGAGGATTGGGAGGGTTGGACGACGGCCAGGCGGAATCCGCCTGTGCTCATTCTTGGACAGCGGGGCGGAGTGGCCTTGGGCTTGCGGCAACGGCGGCGCGCACAACCCCTGCGCACACTCGAAGTAAGCGGGCTAATCATGCCGACTGCCGCGGAGACGTTGCGTGTTAAGGCCTTTTTGCTGACCGAGCGGCGGGCGACAAGGTATTATGTTGATGTTGCGGCCTTGACGCGGCTGCTGGGGGATTCGGCTGCGCTGACGGCTCTGGGTTATTTGAACCTGGTTTATCCGGCCGCCGGTTCGCAGAGCCTGGTGAGCCGCTTCGCCGAGGCGTGTGAAGTGCCGCCACTGGATTTGGCAGAAACGCCGCTGCAGGCCTACAAATGCCTGAAGGCGCCCTTTACCGATTGGGCCTACGTGGCCGAGGCCTGCCGCCGCTTGTCGCGCGCCCTTGTGAAGTTGGAGCTGAACAATGTCCTGCCTCAAACATTGGATGCAGGGTTTTACAACGACTCGAACCGATGATGCAGAGCCGAAATACGAAGGGGGTTTCCGCGCTAGCGTATTTAGATTGGATTCAGCGTGGAAGCACCCAGGACTGGCGCAGGCTTTACATGCTGTGCAAGGACCCGAACGTGGCCCTGCGGGTTGCCGCGGTGCTCCCTATGCGAGACCCGGACCTCTTGCCCTCGGCGCTAGTGTGGAAATTTCTCCTTGAAGACCTCCATCCCGAGTTGCACTTAGCAATTGATCTAGGGCTAGACAAGCAAGCAGTAGGCGTCTAGTCCCGATGAAATTACAGAGGAGTCTGCAAGCATGCGCTTGAATTCAGCCCCTTGGCCATGCAGAGTCCAGGGGCATGCATTTGCCTGCCAGAAAATTGAGTTGGCCCCCGATCCTCTTTGTTTGTGCCGCTGGATTGGCTTCGATAGCGTCGAGCACAGAACCCGCCCCGCGAAGCGGCAGCAGGCAAACGGTTTCTATTGCCGAATGGGCGAGGGCCAATGGCTTCGACATCCATTGGCTGAAACGCGAGGAAACTTTCGAACTGAGCAAACCGTCCTGGGACCTTTCCTTTACAGTCGATTCCTGCGAAGCACGGCTTAATGGCATCGATCTATGGCTTTCATTTCCTCCTATCCGCAGGAATGGCGGGGTTTACCTGGCGCCCTTGGACATCGAGACGGCCCTGCGCCCTTTGCTTTCGCCGGCCAGGAACAGACCGGGCCTTCGAATAAGGACCATCTGCCTGGACCCAGGCCACGGCGGCAAGGATCCCGGTTACTGCGTCGGTTCCCATCAGGAAAAAAAATACACGTTGCTATTTGCCAAGGAGGTGCGCCGCTTGCTGACTCGCGAAGGCTTTAAAGTATTCCTGACGCGCAGCTCGGACCGTTTTGTCGAACTGCCTGCCCGCGCCGAACTGGCCAAACTGAAAGGCGCGGACCTGTTTGTCAGCCTGCACTTCAACGCCAGCGAAACGTCGCGCGATTCAGTACAGGGCACGCAAGTTTTTTGCATCACCCCGGCCGGGGCGGGTTCCACCAATAACAAAGGTGAAGGGGGCGACCAAAGCTGGTGCTCGGGCAACCGGCAGAACGACAGAAGCCTTTTACTCGCTTATGACGTGCAGAAAGCGCTGGTACAGGGGTTGTCGTTGCAAGACCGCGGCGTGCGCCGCGCCCGCTTCGCTGTATTGCGCGAGGCCTCGATGCCCGCCATCCTCGTCGAGGCGGGTTTCATGTCCCACCCGGTCGAGGGCCGGCGAATTTTCACAGCGGCATATCGCGAGAAGATGGCGCAGGCCATTGCCGCCGGGTTGCTGGCCTACCGGCATGCCGTAGAACAAGGGGCCTGAAGGATTGGCGCATTCACGTCGTTCCATGAGCATCGTAACCAAAACCGGCGACGACGGCACGACCTCTCTCATGTACGGGCGTCGCCTGCCGAAGTCTCATCCGCGCGTCGAGGCCTATGGCGCGGTGGACGAGTTAAATGCCACCCTGGGTCTTGCCCGGGCGGCTGCCCAGCAGGACTTCATTCGCCAAAACCTCGCGCTCGTCCAGACAGACCTCATTGTCCTCATGGGCGAACTAGCGACTTCACCGGCGGATTTGGAGCGGTATGTCAAAGATGGTTTTTCTGTGGTCCGCGCCGAATTGACGGCGCGGCTGGAAGAGGTGGTTAAGCTTGTGGAAGCGCAAAGAGTGATCCCTCGAGACTGGGTGATGCCGGGGGCAAATTTATCCGCCGCGACGCTCGACATGGCGCGCACCGTTTGCCGCCGCGCCGAGCGGCGCGTTTGCGCGTTGCCCCAGGAGAAGGCGGCAGTAAATCCTGAAATTCTGGTTTATTTGAACCGGCTTTCCGACCTGCTCTGGCTCCTGGCGCGGTGGGCGGACGCCCTGGCGCGATAGACGAGAAAGAGCTCAGCGCCGATGCGCCGGGAGGATTTGATCTCCAGGCGCGCCGCCTTGGCGAGATTCGGCGCTGCAGCCCCATCGACAATGGTCGGGGCCTTGCGGCCACCAGCGATTTTTGGACAAACCGTCAGGTGCAATTCATTGACCAGTCCTTTACGAAATAAGGGGCTGTTGAGCTCCCCGCCGCCTTCGCAAACCAAGCGTCGCACTTTCCATTTGCTTTGCAGCCAGCGTAACGCCCGGGGAAAATCTATTTCCCTCCTCCCGCAAATCTTCACTTCGTCAGCAAGCCTCCGGAGCCGTTTGAGCCTGGGGCCGCCCGCGCGGCCCGTTGTCAGAATGATAATCGGTGAAAAGCGCTTCTGAAAAATCTTTGAGCTCGGGTCCACGCTTCCCGAGCCGCTGACGATTACACGCAGGTTATATTCGGCCAGGCCGCGGCTCAGCCGCAACCGGCGGTGCTTTGCGGAGCCGGGCCCCAGAATCACGCGCCCTTGGTCGATCGTGCGGGCCCCGGCCATCACCGCATCCGCAGTAGCTCGCAGCCTCAGCAAATTCTCCCGGTCGCGCCGGCTGCTGAAGGATGCAATGGCGCGATTGGCGGTGGCAATCTTTCCATCCGCCGTCATGGCCATATTCACTAGAACGTATGGGAGACCACGGCGCCTTCGAAAAGCCTGGAACCAGGCATCGTCCATGCCTTTTCTGGTCCTCGCGATTGAAGAGCCGCTCATATTATCAGCATCGCATCACCATAACTGAAAAACCGGTAACGCCGTTCGATAGCTTCCCGATATGCCCGCAGCACCAGCTCTCGTCCTGTTGTTTTGTTTGAGGCCGCAAACGCGCTGATCAGCATCAGCAGCGTCGAACGCGGCAGATGAAAGTTGGTTAACAGCGCATCGGCAATCTTGAAATCATGTGGAGGCCGGATGAACAAACGCGTCCGGCCCTCTTTGGGTTCCAGGCGTCCGCCCGTTTCTGCGGCCAGGCCTTCGATCGCTCGCAGGCTCGTTGTGCCCACCGCAATCACCCGCCGGCCCGCTGCCTTGCATTCGTTGATGCGCCGAGTTGTCTCCGCATTTACACAAAACCGTTCCTCGTGCATCACATGCAAATCCAAGTTCTCCACTTTGACCGGCGCGAATGTCCCCAGTCCCACGTGCAACGTTACAAAACAAACTTCGACACCCAGCGCGCGAATCTCTTTGAGCAGTTCTTCGGTAAAATGCAAACCGGCAGTTGGGGCGGCCACCGACCCGGGCGGTTGAGCAAAAACGCTCTGGTAACGCGCGCGGTCTGCTTCGGAGAATCGCGAGTCTGCTCGATGAATGTATGGAGGCAAAGGGACCTCCCCCAATTCCGTCAGCGCGTCCCTGATATCTGCAATCCCGCTAAAGCACAGGCGCCGGTGGCCCTCGGCATTTATCTCAGTCACACAGGCCTCAATGCCGCTCATCTCATCCCGGGCATTTCTGAAACCTATTCGCGTCCCTACCCCTGCGCGCCTGCCTGGACGCAGCAAAACCCACCAATCGTTGGCTCCGTTTTGTTCCAGCAGCAACACCTCGAAATGCCCGCCGCTGCGGAGATTTCTGCCGCGCAATCTGGCTGGGATGACGCGCGAATCATTGAGCACCAGGACGTCTGCGGGCTGGAGGTACTGCAGCAAGTCCCGGAACCCTCGATGCTCAATGGCTCCCGAATTCCGATGTAGCACCAGCAAACGCGAATCGTCACGCCGCGCGGCCGGATGCTGCGCAATCAGATTTTCAGGCAATTCATAATCGAAATCCGCCGTCCGCATTTCGTGAAGCATCCGTATAAACCTTGCTCAAGACAAGAGCCCACAGACGCCAGGGATGGACTAATGTCGCCAGATTGAGGCACGTTCGGCGTGCCGCGCCCATAGTACATACACCGTTTCATTACCAAGGCCACCCTCGCCCCCCCATCAGCTCCGATTATCTGTAACCACTTAAGCACAATAATATTACATCTGTTCATCCCTCGGCCATGAACCATCATCACAACTATCCTCCAAATCTACCCGATTTCGAAGTCTTCCGCCCCTTTCTATACTATTCTCCTATGCTAAATTCATCACCTATCAACAACGGCTCCCAGCCCGCCAACAACAACAACACGCTCACCGTGCTCGACGCCGTGCCTGTCCCGGAGTGCGCGGGTCCCTGCAGACCTGCTGAACCTCCTCGGCAACTGCTCGCTCCCAGGCTCGCCGGCATCCGCAACTCCATCCCCAATCTTCGCCATGAAGAAGCCGGCGAAATCGAAGTCGTCCGCAAAATCGCTTCAGCCAAAGAACTCGCCAAATCCGCGCGTGAGGACAATGTTCTGCATCGAAACGACCTCCCGCCTCGTGAAGAGATGCCCTTTTGCCCTCCCGGCCCGACCTTTGGCGAGATGCTCGAACGCGAGATGAGCCGGCGGGGCCTCAACGTCAAAACAGCCGCCCGAGGCCCCGTCCAACGTCGCTCCACCGGCGTCTGACGGTAACCCTCGGTAACCGTACGGTCGCTTACGGTAACCCACGGTAACCCCCGGTAACCAAAACGCCCCACGACGCCTCGCTGGCAGACTGGCAACTAAATTTCGTTACATGCGTTGGGAACCAATTCCCTCCCCCGTTTGGTGGAGAGGGCTAGTACATCGTTTCATTAAATACTTACACATCAGGAAGCCAAAAGATCGAACTTTTTCCACCGATGCACTACCGGAGCCGCATTGATTTCAGCGATCCCCCGCAGGATCCTCTCTTTGAGTTCGGCTTTGGATTTCACACGAATGTGCCTCAGGAACGTGTGGGCCATCTTCCCAAAGAGCGTTTCCACCAAATTGAGCCAAGAGCCGTGTTTGGGCGTGTGGACGTAACTAAAGCGGTTAGGCCGCGTGGCCAAGTAAGCCCGCGTCTCCTTGGAAATGTGGGCCGAATGATTGTCCAGAATAACCCGTATCGTCACCCCGGTCGGATAATAGGCGTCCAGGTCCTTGAGCAGCGCGACAAACTCCCGGCTGCGATGCCGCTCTTCCACACGGGCCACAACGTGCCCGTCGTGCAAATCCAACGAAGCCAAGATAGAAAGAGTCCCATGCCGTTTGTATTCATGGTCGCGGCCCACAGTGGGGTGTTTTTCTGGAACCGGCGGCAAATCCGGTGCCGTGTTCTCAATGGCCTGCACCCCTGGCTTCTCGTCAATCGACACCGTGATGATGCTGGGGGCAGTTTCCGCAGGCCCCGCCGCCGCCTGGTTCTGCATCGCTACCTCTTGATAAACCATCAGCACTTCCTTCATCTTCGGCTCAAATTCAGGGTCCCGTCGTTCCAAGTAATACTTCACTTTATGCGGTTGCAAATGCTGCTCGTCCAGGATTCTTTGCACCGTGGCTTTGGCCGCCTGCGCCAGACTGGGATGGCCGGCGGCTTGCGCTTGCTGGCGTACATACCCCGCCAGCGATTGGCGCGTCCACAACTCCGCAGCGTAACCCAACTCTTTAGGCTTGGTGCAAGCCAGATGCACTACCCAAGCCTTGTCATCGCTGGTAATGAGCGGCTCTTTGGGGCGATGAAAAGCGTCCTTAAGCCCGGCTTCCATTCCCATCTCCAGAGCCTTGTGCAGACAATGATAAATGGTGACTCGGCTGATCCCAAGGGCTTTTTGGATAGCCGAAGGACTGTTTCCGGCGCAATATTGCAAAAGAATCCGCGCCCGTTCGGCTTCACGCACCGGCGCAACGCGAGAAGCCTGCAATGTTTCCAGTCGCTGTTGTTCCTCCGGGGTGAGGACCAAAGCGGGGAGCTTGGATTTTCCGGCCATGCTCTCAACAATAACATATCAATGGACTTCTGTAAACGTTTTAATGAAACGATGAACGATGTTCTAGGGAGATTGGGCGCTCTGTCTCGAAACTTCTGTGTCACAGTAATAGGCCCTTCGCCGAGCTGCTCCACCCACCATGAAGGGGCTTTCCGCCTGTTTAAAGATTGTTATTTATCGATAAAGTAATCGAATTATCCTCGCGTTTCGGAGTTTTCCAGGGCTAGGAGTGAAATTGTGAATAACTTTTGAATAAAGTAAGCGAAAACCTATTGACAGTTGTGGTGTAAAGTGGCAGAAAGTGGGGCGTTGTGGGGCAAATGGGAGCCGTGGTGCCCTGCGGTGGATAAGTAATGGAACCTAACGACAGCATCGAGCCAGTTTATTATAATTCGCTCTACCGCCATGGAGTGGATGAGAAGAGGCGCGTCCAAATCCCTGCCAAGTGGCGACCTACCAAACCGGGCGTCGAGTTCACGCTGGTCCTTTGGCCTAAGGCCAAGGAGGGTCCTTGTCTGCGTGTTTTGCCGCCGCAACAAATGGTCTCCTTGATGCGAGACATTGATGCGATGCCAAACAACGATCCTAATAAAGTGGTCCTGAAGCGGTTTATCGGTAGCGAATCGGTTCAAGCACCCCTCGACAAGGCTGGGAGGATATGTCTGCCGGAGGAAATGGCGAGTGCCGCTCAGATAGCTGACCAGGCAGTGTTGGTTGGATTGTTGGACCGTTTCGAAATCTGGAACCCGGAGCGCTATGATCGCGTGAAAGCTTCGGATGCTGTCATGGCGCAGGAAGCCTTCAAAATGATGGAATAAATCCTATGAGTCTTTTGCGACTACTGAGTGCCGGACGAAGTTTTGTAGGATTAAGGGAATCCACAAATCAGTACAAGTTAAAGCCGTTGCTGCCGCAGTTCGGATCGAAAAAGAATCCATTCCGCTCCTCTGCCGGGCCTGACTTGGCCCAACGCGGCAAAGAGGCAACCGAACCTCGAGAGGCCCCTGGTGTGCGCCGCGTTCCGGCGCCTTTTGAAAGGATGACCGAGCAATCTGGGGAAAGCGCCGC
This sequence comes from Verrucomicrobiia bacterium, assembly GCA_035946615.1. NCBI lineage: Bacteria > Pseudomonadati > Verrucomicrobiota > Verrucomicrobiia > Verrucomicrobiia bacterium. The sequence continues at coordinate 6,759 of DASYZB010000143.1, read as the reverse complement.
GATGCCCCACACTGCAGGCGCTTTAGCAGTTAGTCCCGCGGAGACCTCGGTTGATGAAAGGCAATCTGTCGCCCCGGAATCAAATCCAGCTCTATCCAACGCGCTTTGCCAGGAGGGTGGCGACGCCCAAGGCTCCGCTCCGGCGCAAGCCGGGCCGGTTGACTCCAATGAAGCGGTGAAGGAAACGGCAGGCCGATTCATGGGTTGGCTCAAGGACCTGCCCCCTTTGCCTCGCCGGCGAAAAGCTCCCAAAGCGTCCACGCCGGTGTCTGCCGACCAAATGGTCCAGGTTGAACTCTCTTTGGACAGCGTCAAAGTCGTAAGAAACGACTTAAGCGAGAGCGACCTGGAAATCGTACGGACCAATACGCCGCAATCGCGCGCAGTTCAAGCGCAGCCAGGGATTGACCCTGCCAAAGCATCACGGCCTGAGCCCGTGTACCCGACTGCGGCTCGAGTGCAAACGGGGCGGGAGTTGGAAACGTCACGCTGGCAGCGTGTGACGGGACGATTTTTGGGCGCGAGCAAGCTCTAACTAAAGAAGCAACGATGGCTAGTGGCAGATTTCGTTCACAAACCGGTGATGCTGACCGAGGTGTTGGAAGCGTTGAACCCTCGAAGCGCTGGGCGCTACGCCGACGGGACGCTCGGTGGGGGTGGACACGCGGCAGCCATTTTGGAAGCGAGCTCGCCCAATGGCTGGTTATATGGGTGCGATCGAGATGGCGCCGCGGTTGAAGCGGCCAAGGCCAGGTTGGCGCCCTTTACGGGACATTTCGAGGCGCGCCAGGGGAATTTCGCGGAATTGCCTGAGTGGGTGCCCTCGGGCAGTTGCGACGGCGTGTTGCTGGATTTGGGTGTGAGTTCGCCGCAAATGGATAGCGCCCAGCGCGGATTCAGTTTCCAGCGGGATGGTCCGCTGGACATGCGGATGGACACGCGCCAGCAACTGACTGCAGCGGATTTAGTCAACTCGGCGGCGGCTGAAGAGTTGGCCAGGATATTTTGGGAATTGGGCGGCGAACCCGAGGCGCGGCGATTTGCCCGGGCGCTGGTTCACGACCGGGAGCAGCGGCGCTTCGAGACGACGAGACAGTTGGCGGGATTGATTGAGCGTCTTTCGCCTCGGCGCGGGCGCAAGAGGCATCCGGCAACTCGGGTGTTCCAGGCCCTGCGGATGGCCGTCAACGACGAGTTAGGTTCTTTGCAACGGGGTTTGGAAGGTGTGCTCGGCCTTTTGCGGCCCGGCGGGCGCTTGGCGGTCATTACCTTCCATTCCGCCGAGGACCGGCTGGTGAAGGATTTCGGGCGCGCGCGCGCGCGGGAATACACATTCACTGGAGGGGTGGATGTTCCGGAGTTGCGTGAAGCGCGCGCGCCCGAGTTGAAATGGGTGACGCGCAAGGCGCTCAAGCCGGCGGCGGGAGAGTTGGCAGACAATCCCCGCAGCCGCAGCGCGCAGTTGCGAGTGATGGAAAAAATATAAAAAATTGATGGCGCGGAATCGCAAATCAGAATCAGCAGCTATCCGGTTCGGACCGGCTGTAAAGGCCTTTTTGCTCTGCCTGGTCATTGGTGGCTCGGGGTTGGGCTATGTCTGGCAGAAAGACCAGATAGCCCGTTTGGGACGCCAGATTTCCACCCGCGAAGCGCGCCTGGCTGCCCTGGAAGGCCAGAATGACATTCTCAGGCGGCAACTGGCCTCGATGCGTTCGGTTGTCTATGTGGAATATCAGATCAAGCAATTGAAACTGGGGTTGGTCCAGCGCCCGGCAACGGAGGTTTGGCACCTGACCGAGCCCGCTGAACAAGGGCCTGCGCCCGAGCGCCAGTACGCGGCGCAATCCCCCCCGAGGACCCCGTGAACAGAAAACTAACAATTTTGCCGCCGCCCGTGGCGCGGTCGGATGAGGAACCGATCGACGCGGGCGGCCGGCAAATTCAGACCGGCGCACTGTATGGCGGCGCGGCCGGCTTGGGAAGTATTTTACCGGCGCCCGTGACACTGCAGGCGGAGGAATCGAGAGTCGCGGGCAGCCGGTCCCCGGAACAAGGCCCTTATTAAAATGGCAAAGCGCTTACAATTGCACCGACTCATTTGGCTTGTGCTGTTGCTGGTGCTGGCCTTTGCCGGGCTGGGTTATCGCCTAATCGATCTGCAAATCCTGCGCCATGAAGAACTCAGCGCCACGGCCCAACGAAATACCCAGCGCGAATTCCTCCTGGAACCTCACCGGGGCGACATCCTCGACATCAAAGGCAACCTGCTGGCCACGAGCATTTACGTCAAAACCGTCTGTGCGGATCCGGTTTGTATCGGAACCCATCAACCCGAGGTGGCCCATGCGCTGGCCCCGCTGCTGGCAATCAGCGAGGATAAACTCCTTCAGAACCTCACTCCGCGCTTGAGACAAAATGAAAAGGGAGAGGCGCAGACCAATCGCTATTTCCGTTATGTTGTCCTCAAGAACAAGGTCCCGGTCGAGACGTGGGAGAAAATCCAATCCACGATGGCCGCACTCGACTTTCACCTGGATGAAAAGAAGTTGTCCCGGACCGAGCGCGCCTTTTTGCGCGACCTACGGCAAAAAGGAATCTTCGCCCAAGACGACCAGATGCGGGTGTATCCGAGCCAGAGACTGGCGGCACATGTGCTGGGTTATACCGGGTTCGAAGAGCGGGAGGTCGATGACAGGCCGGTGCGGGAGATTGTCGGCAAAGACGGCATTGAGTTGACCTTCGATTCGAAGCTGGCGGGCGTGCGCGGCTGGCGCCTGACCGAGACCGATGGACACAAGCGCGAACTGGTGACCATGCGCGAGCAGGACGTCGAACCGCGCGATGGGTTGGATGTCGTGCTGACTATTGACGCGGTCATCCAGCACATCGTCGAGGCGGTGCTGGCTGATGCGATGGAAAAGCACTCTCCCATCAGTGTGTCGGGAATTGTGGTGCGGCCAAGCACCGGAGAAATCCTGGCGATGGCTACCCTGCCCAACTTCGACCCCAATAATCTGGCTAGTTCCACTCCTGATCAGAGGCGAAACCGGGTCATTGCCGATGTAGCCGAGCCGGGCTCGACGTTCAAGATCGTCGTGGTCTCGGGCGCCCTCAACGAGGGCGTTGTGCGGCTCAGCGATCTCTTTGATTGCGAGCATGGCCATTGGTATTACGGCGGACGCTCCCTGCATGATCATGAGCCCTTCGGCGCGTTGTCCGTAGAAAACATCATTACCAAATCCTCCAATATCGGCGCAGGCAAGATCGGGGTGAAAATGGGGGAGGCCTTGCTTTACAAGTATATATGCGATTACGGCTTCGGAACGCGCACCGGTTTGCCTTTATCGGGGGAAGTGGTGGGGATTGTGCATCCGGTGAAGAAGTGGAGCAAGGTTTCCATTGCGCAGATTCCCATGGGCCAGGGGATATCCGTGACGCGGATGCAGATGACGATGGCGATGTGCGCAATTGCCAACGACGGCTGGCTCATGCAGCCGATGCTGGTCAACCGTCTTCAGGACCACGACCGTAACATCGTGGCCCAGTATAGCCCTCAGAAGGTGCGCCAGGTCATCAGCCCCGCCACAGCCAAAATGATGGTCGAGGCGCTTAAAACTGTCGTTTCACCAGATGGTACGGCGCCCAAGGCGGCCCTGGACCATTACACGGTTGCAGGCAAAACCGGCACGGCCTGGAAGGTCGAAAATGGCGTTTATGTGCGCAAGTACTTCTCCTCGTTTATCGGATTTTTCCCCGCAGACCATCCCGAGTTGTGTATCTCGATCACATTGGACGAACCCAAAACCAGCCAAGGTTACTATGGCGGCCAGATTGCTGGCCCCATTTTCAAAGCCATCGCTGAACAAGCAGCCAATTACCTCAATATCCGTCCCGAGGATGGCGATGGCCCGTCGCTTTCGGACCCTCTCGCAGCGCCTGCCGAGTTACACCCGTTGAAGACGGCGTCTGCGCGCACGCAATGAAACACCACAACCAAAGGACAACATGAGTTCACTACCTCTCATCTCGCACCGTTTGTTCGTGGCGGCTGTCCGGCAGGAAGACCGGATAGCTTTGAAAGCTGCTCCGACTGAACGGGGGCCTGCCGACCCTCACCCCAGCGCGCGCCCTGTTTCTTTTGAAGTGCTGGGCCCAGCGGACCTGGTCCGCGAGGCGGCGTTTTCTCTGCGCGCCTCATTATCGGCCAGCCAACGCAGGTAGCCGACTATCATTTTCCTGGGACACCTGAGGCGCCACTTGCGTTAAGATGCCGCCCAGAGGGGCGCCCTCGATGTGCATCGAGCCGCGCGGCCCGCGGGAGCAGGTTATTATTATGGAAGCTCGCTCGTTACAGTTTATTGCTGCCGCATGCAACGGAGAACTCCTGAAGGGTTCTGCGCAAGCTCGCGCGCTGGAGGTTTGCACCGATTCACGTATCCTGCAAACGGGCGGCCTGTTTTTCGCTATGAAGGGCGAGCGATTTAACGGTCATGATTTTCTGCCCGAGGCTCTTTCCAAAGCGGCGGCTGTGGTTGTCGAGCGCGGGCGCGCCCCCGAGCAGCCGGGGGATTGCGGGGTGATTGTGGTCGAGAATACACGCGCGGCACTGGGCCGGTTGGCTGGCGCTTATCGCCGGGATTTTGCCCTTCCGGTGATTGCCGTTGCCGGGTCGAATGGAAAAACGACAACCAAAGAATTAGTGGCCGCTGTGCTCAGGCAAAGGCTCGCCACGCTGTGGAGCCAGGCCAGTTTCAATAATGACATCGGGGTGCCCCTGACCTTGTTACGGCTCGAAGGCAGTCATCAGGCAGCGGTCTTGGAGGCTGGAACAAACCACCCGGGCGAGCTTGAACCATTGATTCGAATGATCCAGCCCAGATACGGCATTCTCACCTCGATTGGACGCGAGCACCTCGAATTTTTCGGGGACATGGCGGGCGTGGCGCAAGAGGAAGGGTGGCTGGCCGAGCTGCTGCCGGCCGATGGCAAATTGTTTATAAACGGTGACAATGATTGGAGTATCCCCATCGCGCGGCGAAGTCGAGCCGGGGTCCTGCGCCTGGGTTTGTCTCCTGGAAATGATTGGAGCCTCAGCGGCATACGCCTGGATAAACAAGGTGTCACTTTTCGCGTCGAGGGGCCTCATTCGGAATTTGCCGGGGAGCACCGGGTGAATCTGGTTGGCAGGCACCAACCCCTGAATGCTTTGTTTGCAATCGCTTTGGGCTGTGAGTTGGGGTTGTCGGCCTCTGAGGTCGAGCAAGGCCTGGCTTGCTGCAAAGCGCCCAAGATGCGCATGGAGATGTGGGAACTGAACGGAGTGCGGGTGCTGGACGATGCCTACAACGCCAATGCCGATTCAATGACCGCCGCCTTGGAGACGCTTCTCGAGCTGCCCTGCAAAGGCCGGCGGGTGGCTGTTCTGGGGGACATGGCCGAATTGGGGGCCTCGAGCGAAGCGGCCCACGAGGAAGTCGGACGCCGCGCCGCCGAACTGGGGGTCGGGCAGCTCTTTGTGGTGGGCAAAATGGCGGCCGTGATGGGGCGCGGCGCGCGCGATGCCGGGCTGAATCGGGTGCTGGAGTTCGCCGATGTGCCGACTGCAGGCGCCGCCGTGAAGCAGTTTGTCCGCACGGGCGACCTGCTGCTGTTGAAGGCCTCGCGGGCCACCCGCCTTGAACGAATTGCCGAATTATTGCGAAGCGATCCGATTACCTAAGATGTTTTATTATTTGAGCCAGCAAATGCTCGATTGGTCTGCAGGAACTCCCTGGGCCAGCCGGCTGTCCGCCCTGCGCCTGTTTCGTTACATCACCGTGCGCAGCGCCGGGGCCGCCGTGACGGCTCTCGTCGTGAGCCTTTGGCTCGGACCGCGGGTGATAGCCTGGCTCAAACAGTTGAAATTCGGCCAGGAGTATGCCGACAAGGCCGAATCGGCCGGAGACATCAAGGCCCGACTGCTCAGTAAAAAGGGCACTCCCACCATGGGAGGGATACTCATTGTGTTAGCCTTGAATTTTACCACCTTGCTTTGGGCGCAATTGAATGCCCTGGTCGAGCTGACCTTGCTCTCGGTGGTCGTTCTGACAGGCTTGGGTTTTTATGACGACTACGCCAAAATTCTCCAACAAAGCGGCGGCGGGGCCAAATCACGAGTTAAACTTTGGGTCCAGGTCGTTCTGGCTTTGTTTATTGGGTTTTATCTTTGGCGCGTTCCGGCCACGCGCAAACTGGTGACTGAAATCACGGTGCCGTTCTTTAAGTACCCCATCGCCAGGGAAGCAGGAATTGCCGGCCTGCTGGTGACATTACTGACCATCGTGGGCAGTTCGAACGCGGTGAATTTGACCGATGGCCTGGATGGTCTGGCCATCGGCTGCACGCTCATTGTTTCCTTTGTTTTCGTCGTGCTGACCTATCTTGCCGGTAACGCCAGGGCCGCTGCCTACTTGCAAATCCCGTTTGTTTCCGGCGCGGGTGAATTGACCGTCTTCTGCGCCGCGATGATTGGCGCCGGCTTAGGTTTTCTTTGGTACAACTGCCACCCTGCCCAGGTGTTTATGGGTGATTCCGGCTCGCTGGCTTTAGGCGGGGCGTTGGGCATCATCGCCGTCTTGATTCATCAGCCCTTTGTCCTGGTGATCGCGGGCGGGGTCTTTGTCATGGAAGCCGCTTCGGTTATTCTGCAGACCGGCTGGTTCCGATATACCCGCATCCGATATGGCGCTGGCCGGCGCATCTTCCTCATGGCCCCCTTGC
>DASYZB010000142.1 GCA_035946615.1 Verrucomicrobiia bacterium | reverse complement strand
GTAACCGAGGGGCTGAACTCGAAAATCCAGAGTCTCAAGTCCGCTGCCCGAGGCTTTCGCAACTTTCACAACTACCGGATTCGTATCCTGTTCTTCTGCGGAAAGCTCAATCTCTACCCACTATGATCCCCGTAGAAACCGGATATAGGATTGCACTCGCTCGTACTGCTTCTGTGTGACCATAGGTCCGATGGCAGTCTTTCGGTCGGCCGGGTCGCCGACTGGAAAGGCGGGCATGGCATCCAAGATTGCTCGCTTGACTTCGTCGAGCCGGTTCTTCGGCACGAGGAGCCGGGCCCCTGCGTCGCATGCTTGGCCACTGTTGAGAAATCCGATGACGAGCGCATTAGGGATAGCCTTTGTGAGGTCGGCGTCGTCGAGCAGGATATTGGGCGACTTTCCACCAAGTTCGAGCGTGACGCGCTTCATCGTCGTGGCTCCGTCGCGCATGATCGACTTGCCAAGGGAAACCGAGCCCGTAAACGAGATCTTCACCACATCAGGATTGCGCACAAGCTCTGCCCCGACCACATCACCGCGCCCGGTCACAACGTTTCAAAGCCGGTACCTTCTAACCCGTGCAGTTGTGAAGCTGGAACCAGCCCGATAGGCTGACAGCTGGTTCCAGCTTCACTGCCTCGCGAATGCATTCGAGCCACGTTTGCGTTTGCATTGCGCTCAGCTCACTGGGCTTAATGACCGCCGTACAACCGGCGGCGAGGGTGGATGCAAGCTTGGCAGAAAGAAAAAACGAGTTCGCGTTCCAAGGAGTGATCAGGCTGGCAACGCCGACCGGCTCGAAGGTAACTGTCGTCTTGGCTCAACTCCGGGTCAGCGGTAATTCCTGGAGCGCCTTTTCGGCCGCCAGGAACACGTTAGCGCCCGCCTCAATAATCAATCGAGAGAAGGTTTTTGAGGTACGCGTTTTGGGCTTCGAGGAATTTGATGTATTCGCGGTCTAGTGCGGCTTGGGCTTCGGCGCTGACGTTGAAGGTTTCGACGTGGGCCAGGTCCTTGCATCCGCTATCGAGTCTGACCTGCGTTTCACGAGGTTGGATGGAATTGAATTCTACGCTCATATGTATTCGTGTGTGCATTTCATAGGGGAGCCGATTCAAAGAACCGGAAAATCCTGTGAGCCCCTAGACGCGTCCGAACTGCATTTTCAGAACGGCGTGAAGCAATCTTTCACCTGACAATCCCTGCCGACGCTTCCTTCCTCACTAACAAAACGAATTGTTGCAAGTCGCCCTTGTTGACATCGGACACAGCCCAATACTCCATCCCGCCCTGCAGCCAGTGGAGCATATTGTAACCATGCCGTGTCAGGAGATCCTCTTTGGTCGTTACGGTTTGGTTGGCGGGCGAGATGAACAGATTGATGTAATGTTTCCGGCGCTGATATACGACGGCCGCCGTGGGGGAATCGGCCACGTAATCCAATCGCCCGCCGATTAACGGAAAGCCCTCGGCCGTCGGGTCGATTACGGGTGGTCAATAATTCAGTTTGCCGGTGAACCAGGGTTTGACGGTGTGCGGGTCTGCGGAGGCCACATCGAAGAGATGGTTGACCATGAGTGAACGGACGTGGGCGGAGAGGATCTCCTGCACTCTTTGATCCTCCGTCCAGTGTTGAGTCCACAAATGCAAAGTAACAACCGTAACCAAAGCCGCCGCGGCGAATGGAGCAAGCCACACTGGAAGTTTCCAATTCCAAGTCCAGCGCCAAGCGGGACGAGATGTCTCGGCACGCGCAGCTTTTCTGACCGCTGAGCGCACTTTACGTTCTAGGCCGCGGGGCGCATCGAAATAGAGCAATGGGCTGGTGATTGCCGCCCGCAGAGACTGATACTCCTGATGCGCGCGCGAACAAGCGGGGCAGCCCTTGAGGTGCTCTTCGAACTCCACGCGCCGCACTGAGTCCAGTTCAGCGTCGAGATAGGCATGGAGCTGATTTTTTGTGTCTTCGCAGCTCATTTACCCTCCTCTTGGATGAAGCCAATCAGTTGCGTGCGGAGGCGCTCGCGCGCGCGGGCCAACCGAGACATCACCGTGCCCAGCGGTATATTCGCGAGCTGGGAGATTTCATTGTAGGAAAAACCTTCGAGTTCGCGGAGTACGAGGACTTCTCGAAACTCCAGCGGCAGGCTGGCAATGGCTTTGTGCAGCAGCTCATGGTCCGCCTTCTCCAGCAGCAGCCGCCCGTCGGGCCCTCGAGTTTCATCCATGACACCATGCACTTCTTCGTCGAACGGTTCGCTGGTTTCCTCGCCGCGGTTCTGTTTTAGCCAATCGTAAAATACGTTCCGCACGATCCGTAGGAGCCATCCGCGGCTGTGCATGGCGAATTCCTAATTCGTACGTCCAAGGCCACGGACCTGAGGTCGGATATGCTTGCAGGACGGACGTCACTGACCCACCACAACCACCCCACCGACCAACTGCCCAATTTAGGCTCGGGGCAAGAAAGTAACTCCAGGCAACATTGCCTATTGCGCGATTTACGATGGAGATATGCTTCGCCCAATTCTTCACCTAAATCTTCACCTGGCGAGCGCTGGGAGGGCAATAGGCGAGCAATGGCGAGGCGGTGGACGAACGATCGCGAAAAGTGCTTGAACCCTCGTAAAATCAATGTATCCTAGTGCTTGAATTTGAGTGAGTTGCAATCGGAACGGTAAAGGTTCCTCGTTCGATTCCGACCCTCGCCATGCCTGGAGCAAATTCGGCAACGACTGTCCCTCGGACTGAATTAAACCCGATTTTTGACCCCAGTCTTGCGGTTGTTTGATCTCAGTGTCTGCGCGGGAACCTGTCCTTCGGAGGGGTGGTCAGGCACAATTCTCGTACCTTCATCCGAAAACAAATTGCCGACTGGCAGAGCCGCGCGTTGACGCGGATCAGTGTAATGACTCGCCGTCATTTGAATAGTTGAGTGCCGGAGTTGCGCGCTACCGGCAAAGATTCCATTTCGCTTGACGATGGCGTCGCCAAAGAGTTTCCGCAATTCGTGAACTTTCTTCTTCGCATCAATGCCGTTGCTCTCCAACCACTCGATCAGCGTCCGCCAATGCGGTTCACAACGATAGCGGCGATACGTCGTCTCCTTCCATTCCAACGGAGAATCTATTACGAAGCCATCTTGCTCCGGCGCTTTGAAGCTGAGCAGTTCTTTCATCAATGACGGGTCAACATAGACAGTGCCGCCTGAACCGTGCTTGGGCTCGATATACTTGTTGGCTTCGATTCTAATCGAGTTGTCATCGGCGTTCAATTGCGTCCACAGGCAAACAGGCAAACATCAGCTTCCCCTCGGCGAAGACCGGCACAAAGGCACAGGAGGAACAACTTGTACGATTCGGGACTGTGCGCGCGCAACTCATGGCGCGCTTTCGTTACAAGCCCCTCGTACGTGACACCGGCTGGCGCCTGGAACTTCATCGAGCCTGGGCGCTCAAATTTCACCGTCTCAAACCAGTAAACCTCTCGTTCCCCCCGCTGGCCGTCGGGTACTTTGAATTTGGGAACTTTTACGCGGAAGTTCGGTTTGCAAATAATCGCTTCGCTGAAAAGACTTTTCGTGCACCGCAGCCAACTGTTGAAGGAGCGGTTTACTTCGAGCTTCCGTCGCGGATCGCTCCCCGCCCGTTTGAGGCGTAACATCTTATAGTCGGCAACAGCGGCGGGCGTCAGCGCTGAAAGGGGAATTGCGTCAATCTGCTGCCGCCATGCCGTGGCCCCACCTTTCCAGTAGTCGAACCGCGAAGCGTCTGATTTCACTCCTTGGGCGTAAGCCGCGAACTGTCGCAAGCATGAACCGTAATAGCGGAACGTCTTCGGTTTGAGATTCGCCGTTCTTTCCACTTCGGCGAGGAACCCGCCAACGGTCGCGCAATCGTTGCCAATTTCGGCTAATGGCACCAACTGCGGAGCGAGTTCATTGACTGTGGCGGACCAGCCTTTTGCCAGGATGGACAGATAAATATCGCGCGCTTTTACTGCCGCCTCCTCCTTGTTCGCCGTTTCCAAATCGAAACTCTTTCGGATGCCTTTGAAGTGGATGCGGACTGACCATTCGGCAACCTCGAACGCTTTCCCATCGCGCGAATAGGTGCGATGTTCCAGCCGAGATTTCCAATAATTGGCATGAGTCTTCGGGTAAAACCGCTTCGTTGCGGTTTCGGTTGCTGCGGCAGCCGCACCGTTGGAATCGTCAGCGATATTTCCGGCGCTCATGCCCCAATGCCATCAGAAAACCAGAGCGCTCCGGTGTATCAGCCACACAAGATGCGCAAAGCCCACGTAGCTTCAAAAGCCGGGGTTGCTTGGCCAATTCTTGGCCAATTTTTCGGTTTTGGGCGGTTGCAACGAGTTGCGTCGAGTTTAGCCCTCAGGTGTGTAAAGCCTTGAAAACGTGGAGGATTTGCAACTAAATGCAACTTGTTACGACTGGCCAAAACCCTAGTTTTCCGAACTACGGATCAGAAGGTTTCAGGTTCAACTCCTGATGGGTGCGCCACCCAAAAAAAACTTCACCCTTCAAATCACTCGGTAAATCAAGGGTTTTGTCGCGATCAAATAACCGGAATCCGGTGGTCGGCCTCGCGGAAAAAACGGCGCTGACCCCCAAGGTGGGACCGATTATACACAAGCAATATCAGACGGTTTGAATTCCTGGCGCTTGAGACGTTTTCGGCTCCGAAAGGAAAGGACAAACTGTTCGTTCCCTTATGGCGGGACTGCCAGCCCGGAACCTGCGTCCCTGGCCGCCCCGGTGGGATAGTAGCCGTGCCCGCAAACTCGCAACGTTGCAGAGTTGAGACGTTGCAAGCTTGCAAGCAAGCTCCTGTTCTGCTAGAGAGAGATGCATGTTTCAAACCAGTACGCCCGTTGTCGGAAAAGGCTTTCACAACCGAGCCAGCGAGTTGGAAGCCTTATCGCGCAGCATGCAGCGTCTGGTGGCTGGCGAGCCACGATGGATAGCCATCTTGGGACCTCGTAAGATCGGCAAAACGAGCTTGGTGCTCGAGGCGGCCAGGCGTGCGCGCACGGACACCTTGCGGGTCATTACCCTTGACGTACAGGAACAAGGGCCTGCTTCATTGGCGATCTTCCGCCGTTTGGCTTTGGAGGTCCTGGACGCCGCAGTTGGGCGGGAACTGGGCGAATCCCTCGAGAGATTGAGCGGCCACCCTGCAGCTTATCGCAAGCTGCTTCAAAAGTCGGATCGCTTCGGGAGCTTGCCTGACTCACTCCGGAGCGAGCTTCTGGAGCTTGTGGAGGGCGAGATCAATACGCATCGCGCGGGTGCCTGGCTTGATTTGCCGGAGCAACTGGCTGCCCACTTGGGGCTATTCTTCGTTATCGCGCTCGATGAGTTCCAAGAGTTGGAGGGTCTGCGGGCACGAAAGGAGTTCAACGCCTTCATGTTCATGCGCAGCCGTTGGCAGAAGCATAGGAGGGTCAGCTATTTTATCTCGGGTTCAGCGCGGTCTATGCTGCTGAAGCTTGTCCAATCCCAACAGTCACCGTTTTTCCAGCACTTCGCGCTTCAGGAATTGGGGCCGTTCCGCCCTGATGACGCTGTCGATCTATTGCAGCAGGAGAGCGGTCCGGAAAAGCCCATTTCCAGCGAGGTTGCCGAGCTGGCTGTCAAAGCGATCGGTGGCTATCCGTTCTATCTTCAGATGCTGGGTGAGGAGTTGGTCGAGTCGCCAAGCCATCCCAGCCGGTCCTCCCTGAAGACCTCACTGCAAAAGTTGTTGTTTTCACGAACCGGGCGCCTTGCCCTCTATTTCGAAAGCGAATTTCAAAAACTGGTGGGACGCTCGACTTCTTTGGCCGCTACCCTCGACGCCTTGGCAGAGGGGCCGGCGAGCCTGACGGCCATTTCCAGGACCATTGGAGCTTCAACCGGCCCGACGGTCACTTACCTGGAACGTCTGCAGGATGCGGTTGAGCGAACAGCGGAAGGGCTTTACCGCCTCGCCGATCCAACGTTTGGTCTCTGGCTGCGCTGGCGACGCCCCGGCGGAACCATCGTGCCCATGAGTGTGGTGGGCGACGAGGCCGAAAAATCGGCAGCAGGTGCGCTCTCGGCCATGGGATTCGACCTGGTCTATCAGTCCAAAGGATCTCGGGGCGCCTTCGATTTGTTGGCGACACATGGCGCCCTGCAATTGGGAATCCAAGTCAAGCGGTCTCCGTTGCCGCTCAGATTCAACCGCAACGAATGGTCTAGAATGGTCGCTGAAGGGCGCGGTTTCCGCTGGCATTGGATTGTTGCGTCAGTGAGCCCCAGCGGAGAGGTGAACATGCTCGATCCGACCAAAGCTTCCGTGAAAAAGGGCATCACCCTATCGGGGAGAGCCGTGATTTCCAATCTTTTGCTGTGGCTGGACCAAAAGGGACCCGTTGCCTAAGTAATTACCACAATTTGCGCTGTGGATGGCGGTGTGGAAGCGAGGCGGGGTCATCTGGAACCCCCGTTATCAAAATCATGTTTCCGGTATAACCCACAAAGGCCTGGAAAATGAACTCGAGCCAGTATCCGAGCCAGTCGCCAAATTTCAGATAATTTCGCAGTGAGCGATGATCGCCGGCCGTCGAAACGGATTGACGCTCGAAGAATTTCTCCCACACGTGCCGGCTGCTGTTCCTGAACACATAGGGCGTGTTCAAGGTCACGAACCGGTTGGAGGACTCAATAAGCGACGGCAACAGCCGGGCGTACCAGATTTCTCCTTTGCCACCGGCATATCCGCTGCTGTTCCAACATCGAAGCTACCGCTTGCCCGCGATGTCCCATAGCTTGAGTCCGGGTGCGCCGACATCCATCACCTCGTAGAATGAGCAGTAGGAATCGTTCAAGGCGGCCATGGCCTTTTGGACATACTCGTATTCACCCGCGTGCTGGATATAGTGGACAAATAATTCGCCAAGAGTCGCGCCGGAGTAGCCATCTTGCGCATCGAGCACCATCCAGCCGGCGAAGAAAGCTGACGTCACCGGGCTCATCGGGGGATAGCTCGGCATGTATTTGTCTTGAAGGTCGGCCAGCTGATTATTGAACGGAACCAGATCGAGAATAACCAGAACCTGCGAAGCGAAATCGTTCGCCATATTGAGGGCGGCGGCATACGCGTGGAAGCTCGGATCGCCCGGCTTCCTATTGGCGTACGTTCCCGCGTGGATGGAGCGCAAGAGTTTCAGGTCGGCTTGACCGCCGTCGAATGTGAAACGATGGCCGAGGACTTTCGTCAGCAGCTTATCGGTTTTGCCCGCTCGCTGGTTGCCTCCCTTGAGCATATCGTCCATTAAGTCCGCCGCGATCTCTGGGCCACGAAGCCGGACTCATCCCCAAGATGGAAAACGATTCTCCCGGTCAATCTTCCGCCTTCCGGTTCCGCCCACCCTCGGCCCGAAACTTCGTCGCCTTCATCAAAGCCCTCGAAAGAGAAACTCACGCGCTTGCCCGAGGGGTCTTGCCTCCAATCCAAATTGGCCTCCACTGCACCAAAGGAAAATTGACCCCGCCCACCACTCGCAAAAGTAATGTGGCCGGGTGCTACCAAATCCACAAATTCCTGCTCCCACTGCTCCATTTCCACAATCCGCCATCGCCCGACAAACGAGGATTTCATACAATCAATAGCGGCTAATCTCTCTATCCCGCCTGCCACTTCGGCGAAGCGTTCGCGCTTTTCCAAGACGATTCGAAACATGTTTCGATCCCTCGCCGACGGTGGCAGCATGAGCTTCGCATTCACTCATAGCACGAGGTTAGCAAAAGGTGTGTTGGCCGCAAGACTCAGCCGGGCCAGGGGGATCCGTGCTGCGCCCGCTTCACCGGAGTCTCGCTTTTCATTGGATTGTAGGCTTAAATGCGCCCGGCCGGTTCCTCTATAGCGAAGACATACGACCGGAGAACTCGCTCTCGGCTGTCCGAGATGAAGACCATGAACCTTCTGTTCTCTGCTGCCTCCCGGTAAACCTGGCGCGTTTCCTCCCTTGTTCGTTTGGTCAAATCAGCGATGTAAGGCAAGGCAGGATAGGCAAGGACGACCTTTTCGCGAAGGCGATATTCAATGATGGGCTTAATGTCTTTGAAATCGTTGTAGGCCCGCAGGATTGTTGGCCAAATTTTTCCCAGGTGGCGCAGGTACACATCCTTAACTTTGCTCGATTTTCGCTTGCCCACGGGCCGCTTGCTCATGGAACCATCCTGGTGGAAGGGACGTGGATTATCCAGCAACATCGTGGTTGGCTTGGCCACCCTGCCGGGTTACCACCCAAGGCGCTTGACCGGCCTTCCGCGCGCAGACACGATACGACCGATGAGTGACGAATGCTCAAATCGAGCCGTGCCGTGGATAACCGAGGAAGGCTCTCTGGACGCGGCCAAGTTCCCCATTGACGGAATCTTGCAACAAGCCGTGGAGAGTGACCAAAGGAAGTTTGAATCGGGCGTGGCGATCCTGCGGCTGATGCATGGCAGCGGTCGAAAAGAGGCCGGCGTGTTTCTTATGGGCTTGTTGGCCGCCAGCGACGAAAACTGGGAGCGGCGCCTGACAATCGTGGAGGCGCTGCGCGACGTCCAAACGGAGGCCTGTGCCCGTCTGCTGTTCACCGAGCTTCGACGCGTAAAAAGCTCCAACACTACGCGACAGTACCTGAGCGGCATCATTAAATCGCTGGCTGCTATGCCTGCCGAACTGGTTGAGGAAGAGTTTCTGGCTCTCGCAATGGACTCCTCGTTCTCCCATAGGATGAGAAGCAAGTTCAAGGAGGCGACTGGCGGTAACGCGGATTTTCCGGCTCGGTGGAGTTGAGCGGAGTTGACCCAACCCTCGCTTTCTCACTGCGTTTGACTGAGTTTTGGGTGGGACACATTTTACACGCGGGGTCGGCACCGGATACCTGCCGATACCCGCCGCTGACTTTCATAAGCTTTTGGCAGCACGCAACCTTGCCCGAAAAATCGCTTCAATGTTTGACTACGGATCAGAAGGTTTCAGGTTCAACTCCTGATGGGTGCGCCAGTCCATCAATGACTTACGTAAGCCGCCCACCATCCCTCTCCGTCGAGTAGTTTCACGAGGATTGAATGAATCGCCACAGTCAATGATGTCGTCTCCCCGAATCTTGAGTAAAGCGAGCCGAGCTGCGGAACGAACCGAGGCATCAGGGTCCGATGTTGCTTTTTGGAGTTGGGGTATGGCGTCGGCAGCCCGGCGACCGATACGCCCAAGGGCCAGGGCAGCGGCAGAACGCACTTCCAAAGACTTATCACCCAGAGCCCTGGCCAGTGTCTCAATAACGGGCTTCCGGGCAAAACGGTCGGCGCCGAGTTCTTCTAAGGCTTCCTTCCGTGCAGTGGTTGATGAAGCGTTTGCCTGGTCCAACAGCGCCGGCACTGCCGCTATCAGAGAAGGGTAAACTGAATCAAATGCTCTAGCCCCAGCTTCGCGGGCGCGAGCATCCCCATGCTCGATCGCTTCCATTAGGGCTGGAATTGCGGGCAGACCAATAGTGGATAAACTGTGGGATGCGGAAGACACGACCTGCTCGTTTGTGTCCTGGAGCCGTGCAATGAGAGCCGGCACTGCAGGCGCAGCCCTTGGGCCGATTTGGCCTAAAGCAAAGGCCGCGGCGCGCCGCACCATGACATCGGGAGCTTTCAGAGCCTCGATGAGCGCAGGCACCGAATCCTGGCCAATGCTACCCAGGGCTGAAGCCGCCTCCCAGCGGACGCGCCCTTCCTTTTCCCGCAACGCCTTGGCCAGAGGATAAACCGCAGCGTTGGCCTGACTGCCAAGGATGCCAAGCCCATGCGCACCGGCCTCCCGATACACGAACGCATCAGGCTGGAGCACCTTTCGTGGAACCAAACCGCGCCATGGCGACCCCAGGCTCGGTGTAAGAGACCGCAGTCTCGTTCCTAAAAAAGACCGGTGATATTGCAATAGACCGAGCAACTCGGGGACCGCACGCTGACCCATGGATTTCAGGGCGCGCGTCGCGAGTGGGTCTCCCGAATTCGCGCGCAACGCCCATTCGGTTACAGTGTTGCCCTGGTAGGTTGGGCGGCTGGAATGCGGGACAGACACCAAAAGGCCAGCCAGGATTATGGTTCCCACGAGACCTAGACCGATAGACAGGCGCCTTTTCACGGCTACTCTTTAGTCGTTTCCATCATCCGCTCGCGGAACAGAGAATTCAAGGGAGAGTTCAGAGACTGGTCAAGAGACTCCTTACGTACGTCGTCTCCTACATCGGGCGCGAGACCTGCGTGTGAAAAAACGCCTCAGATCGAAATGGCGGTTTCGGTGTCCTGGACCTGCAGGTAATCGAGGATGTGTGTCACCGATTCGGCCACTGTCAACTGGTCGGTGCGCAATTCGAGCTCGGGCGTAAGCGGCGCCTCGTACGGGGCGGAGATGCCGGTAAATTCCTTGATCTCTTTCGCGCGCGCCTTGGCATAGAGACCTTTGGGGTCGCGCTGCTCGCAAATTTCCAGCGGCGCATTGACAAAGACCTCGATAAAACGGCCTTCGGGAAGAATCTTGCGGACCAGGTCGCGGTCTGCCCGGTATGGAGAAATAAAGGCAGTGATGCAAATCACCCCGGCATCGGCAAATAGTTTCGCCACCTCGCCGATGCGCCGGATGTTCTCGGCGCGGTCTTTGGGGGAAAAACCGAGGTCCGCCCCGAGGCCATGGCGGATATTGTCGCCATCCAGCACATAGGCGTGCCGCCCGAGCGCGAACAGCTCGCGTTCGAGTTCGGTGGCGATGGTAGATTTGCCGGCACTCGACAGGCCAGTCAGCCAGATGACGCAGCCGCGATGGCCGTTGCGCAGTTCGCGCTGGCGCGTGGTTATCTTGCCCAGGCTCCAGTAGATATTGTTGCTCTTATTGGCCGAGTCATGAGTCCGGCGCGGGTAATTGCCCGGGGCAATGATGCCGCCACCCGCCACGTCGAAACCATCGACAATAACAAAGCGGCCTGTAGAAACGATCTCGGAGTGGATGTCAAAGGCAACCGGCTTTTTCGTATGGAGCGTCAACTCGGCCACTTCATGCCGGCCCACAAACCTATCCGTCTCTTGGCGCGAAACGGGTTCCAATGAGGAAGCGTCGATGATTTTTTCTATCGATTCGATATGGCAATCAACCTCCTGGGTGGCCAGCTTGAGCTTGTAAGCCTTGCCGGGTTTGAAGGGTTGTTTGCCCAGCCAAAACAGGCGCGCCTTGAAGCTCGACAGCTCGAAGGGCGGCGCGGATTCGAGGGCCGCAATCGCCCCGCGCGCCACGAAGATTTGTTCGGCCAAGGTGATTCCAATCGATTCGCCCGCCGACGCGGTGTCGCTGGCTGGCGCATTCCAGCGTTCGATGGTTTTAACTGCGCTGGTTTTGTTGGTTGGGGAGAATACGAGCCGATCGCCGACTTTGATTGTGCCGGACTCGATGCGCCCGGCCAGAACGCGGCGGTGATCGAACCGATACACATCCTGTATCGGCAGCCGCAGCGGCTGGTGTTTGGGCAACTCGGCAACCTGAAACTCGTCCAAGGTCTCGAGCACCGTCGGGCCGCGCCACCAGGGGGTGTTGGCGCTGCGCGTAGCGATGTTGTCTCCGTGCCTGGCGGCGATTGGGATAAAAACTTTGGGCTCGACGCCCACCGTCTTCAGCCAGGCCCGATACTCGGCCTCGATCTGGTTGAACCGCGCCTGGCTGTAGGCTTGCAGGTCCATCTTGTTGACCAGCACTGCAATCTGCCGGATGCCCAGCAGGTTCAACAGGTAACCGTGCCGGCGCGAGTTCTCCTGCACGCCTTCGTGGGCGTCGATGAGCAGCAGCGCCGCCTCGGCGTTGGCCGCCCCGGTGACCATGTTCTTCAGGAATTCCTTGTGCCCGGGCGCATCGATGATGACGTACTGGCGGCGGCGTGTTTGAAACCAAATCTGGGCTGTGTCGATCGTAATATTTTGGTCGCGCTCAGACTGCAGGGCATCCATCAGGTTGGCCCACTCGAAAGGGACCCCGCGGCGCTCGGCGATTTTCTGGAGTTGTTCGAGCTTGCCGTCGGGCAACGAGCCGGTGTCGTGAAAGAGCCGGCCAACAAAGGTCGATTTGCCATGGTCCACATGGCCGACAATGACGATCTTAAGCTGCTCGCTGGGAACGCTGCCGTTGGAAGAAATCATTTTTAGTTATCGCTCACATGTAGCCGTCGCGGCGCAGTTTCTCGAAGGCGTCTTCGCTCTCTTTATCCTGGGCGCGGCCAGCCCGTTCCGGGGTTTTGGTATGGCGCAGTTCTTCGATGATGTCGCGCACGGTCCTGGCGTTTGATTTGATCGGGAACGTGCACGGGGCGCACCCGAGACTGCGGTAGCGTTCGCCCTTTGCATTCGCAAAATAGAGGGGGATGACCGGGATTTGCTCGCGTTCGATGTACTCCCAGACATTCAGCTCGGTCCAATGCAACAGCGGGTGAATGCGGATATGGGTTCCTTTATCAAAATCGGTTTTGAACTGGTCCCAAAGCTCGGGGGGCTGGTCTTCGACATTCCATTCCATGTTCTTGTCGCGGGGGCTGAAGTAGCGCTCTTTGGCCCGGGTCGGTTCTTCATCGCGGCGCACCCCCACAATGACCCCGGTGAAGTGGTGTTTGTCCAGGACCTCTTTGAGGGCGTCTTTCTTGAGGGTGCCGCAGCATTCGACACGCGTGGCTTTGCCGTTGGGGTAAGTGACACCGCTCTTGAGGACGGCCTCGTTCTTGCCCACCACCAACTGCAGGTTCCAATCCTTAACCAACTGGTCGCGATACTGGATCATCGACTCGATCTTATAGGTCGTATCGACGTGCACGAGCGGGAAGGGCACATGGCCCAGAAAGGCCTTGCGCGCCAGCCACAGCAGCACGGTCGAGTCTTTGCCGATGCTCCAGAGCATCGCCAGGTTATCAAACTTATTAAAAGCCTCCCGCAGGATGTAAATGCTTTGGTTTTCGAGTTTTGATAAATAATCCATGGTCAAATCTGGAAATCGATCTTCTTGGGCATGAAGGTGTGGATGCCGCACTCGACTTTGTTAAACCCGGTCCAGCGGCCAGCGCGTTCATTCTCGCCATTGGCGGCGCGGCGCGTGCAAGGCTGGCATCCGATCGAACCGTAGCCCTGGAGGTGCAACGGGTTGTAGGGAATCTGATGGGCGCGCAGGTAATCCCAAACGGCCTCACGTGTCCAATTGGCCATCGGATTGAGTTTCACGATGTCCTGCCCTGAGGCCTCGTCAAAGGC
This sequence comes from Verrucomicrobiia bacterium, assembly GCA_035946615.1. Classification (NCBI taxonomy): domain Bacteria; kingdom Pseudomonadati; phylum Verrucomicrobiota; class Verrucomicrobiia; species Verrucomicrobiia bacterium. Next base: position 41,218 of record DASYZB010000142.1, on the reverse strand, counting down.
ATACAGCTCGATGATTCCAATGCCGGCGCGGGTGTCGGATTGCTGGCGGCGCAAGCCGGTAATCCAGCAATCGAGTTCGGACAACTTATCCCGCAGCGGCAGGACCTTGCGAATTGTGCAGCACAGGTCTGGGTCGCGCTTCCATAATTCCGGCCCGTTAATATCGGCCTGTTCCGCAACAGTTAAGTCGGGTTCAAGCGATTCAATGGTCAGTCCGAAAAAGTCTTCGAGCCGTTTTTTCAAAGCAATCGTTTCCGGAAAAAGCAGGCCCGTATCCAGGGTGAATACAGGCAAAGGCAATCCATCCTTCTTCGCCAGATGGATCATCACCAGACCGGCCCCTTGAAAACTAGTGCCGATGGCAGCCCGGTTGCCGAATCGGCGCCAGCCCCATTCAAGGATTTGCTCGGTCCGTTGCTGATTGAACTGCTCGTTTAGCCAACGGACCTCCGCGGGCGTAAGTTTCTGGACTGCGCTTTGCAAGATGGTCCTGTAAATTGAAGCGGTTAATGCGCCGGTTGGCCGGCCAGCGCCGGTTCGGCCCAGATAACACGCCGGCAGAAATCACCCAACCGCTCGACCGGCTGGCGCTCTTGAAGATAGCGGACCAGCACCGCTCGGACTTCGGCGATGAGGTCATCGCTCTTCACGGAGTCCTTATAGACCCGGTTGAGCCGGGTGCTGGCCTCATTGCCGCCAAGATAAATCTGGTATTTGTTGGGCCCTTTGCCGACAAAGGCGATCTCAGCCGTGTAAGGCCGGGCGCAGCCGTTTGGGCAGCCGGTCATCCGGACAATGAGTTCCTCTTGGGGAATGTTTAATTCCGCTTGGAGCCGCTCGATCTGGGTCAGAATGCCGGGCAGGACTCGTTCGGATTCTGCCAGCGCCAGGCCGCACGTAGGCAAGGCGGGGCAGGCCATCGAGGCCAGGCGCGTGCGGCTGAATGGATTCGCCACTGAAACGCCATGTTCGGCCAGTGTTTGTTCAATTGCGGCGCGCTGTTCCGGCTTCACATTCACCAGCAGAATGTTTTGCGACGGAGTCAAGCGCACCTCGGGCTTGAACTGTTCGATGACTCGTCGCAGACCGGACTTGAGGCGGTAACCGTCGAAATCTTTGATGCGGCCATTCTCGACGAAGAGCCCGAGGAAAAAGTTGCCGTTGGTCTGCTGATTCCAACCGAGCAAGTCGCCTTGTTTGGTGAACTGGAATGGCCGGGCGGGTTCGACCTTGATGCCCGTTCGCTGCTCCAGTTCAATACGGAACCAATCCACTCCACGCTCTTCGATGATATATTTCAGCCGGGCATGTTTCCGATTGGTCCGGTCTCCAAAGTCGCGGTGAATGGTAATGACCGCTTTGGTCATGACTTCCAGGTGCTCAGGGCGGATAAACCCCACCACATCCGCAAGGCGGGGGAAGGTCTGCGCGTTGCCGTGGGACATCCCCAAGCCGCCCCCTGCCAGGAGATTGTAGCCGGCCAACCGCCCTGGCTCTTCGATTACTATGTAGCCCAAGTCATTGGTGAATACATCCACGTCGTTCAGCGGTGGGATGGCAAAACAGGTCTTAAACTTGCGCGGCAGATACGTTTTGCCGTAGAGCGGGTCAACAAACTCGGCGCTGCTTTCGGTCGTGAGGTCCAATTCCTTGCCCTCAATCCATATTGTGTGATAGGCCGGCGTCTTGGGCGCCAGTTTGCCCGAAAGCGCTCGCGCCTCAGCCAGGACTTGGTCCACCAGCGGACTGGTGGCAGGCGTGGGTGGTGCCATCACGTTGCGCTCGACATCGCCGCAGGCCGCAATCGTCGTTACCAGCGCCTCGTTCAAATGCTTCATGCTTTGGCGCAAATTCCCTTTGAGAATGCCATGGAATTGGAAGTCCTGCCGGGTCGTTATCCGCATGGTATTGTTCCCGTATTGGCCGGTTAATTCGTCGCACGCCACGTACTGTGGAGCGCTCAGCACACCCCCAGGAAATTTCGTGCGCACCATCAGCATGTAATGCTTGCCTATTTTCCGCTGGTCCCGATCATCCTGCTGATAAATCCCATGAAACTTCAGAAACTCGTAATCGTCCTCCGAAAAACGGTCTGTGGCAGAATCTGCCAATGTTTGAGCGATTGTCCCGCAAAGCAGCGGATTATTTTCCTTAAGTCCCTCATTGCGAGCGAGTTTAATAGATTGACTTGCTGAAATCATAAGTTAGTTGCCTATGTTAGTAATGATTCTCCGATCTCCGTCTGCTTTTGTCAACTGGAGTTTGCCAAAAAAGCGGCGGGAGCGCATCTCATATCTTTCAGCGGTGGGGTCTCCAATAGGAACGTTCAGTGGCGTTGAATTGGCGGCCAATGGTTAGAGTGGAAGGACCTCCAAAAGCGTTAGAGGACTACCGCAGTCCAAGATGCTTCGCGCACTCTGGTACGTTAATGCCAGTGATGCCGGGGATTGCATGGCGTTTTCATGGCACCCGTCCTGCTTCTCCTGATACGAGCATAGTCGAAAACAAATCTGCTGCTATGAATGACCTCGGGCACTGCCCAAATTCCGGCGTGGGTCTGCCGGCTCCTGCTCTGCGCTCCTTCCTATGCATCTAATCCGCCCGACGAATTTGCTCAAACGACTTTTCTATTTTTGGGCTCTTCTGGGTTTGGCTTTGACTGGCCGAAGCCAAGCCGGGTCCGGAGTTTCGGGCCAAGCCTGGCATGGGGCACCTGGGGTCCGGCAAACCACAGCGCAAATTGTGACCAAAGACAAAGAGCAGGCCGGCAAACCGAAGGTGCTGCACGTTGCGCCTCGGCATGTCCTCAAACCGCAGAGCACCGCATCAACCAATCAAGCCAGCTTCCAGCAACCGAACAATCAAACCGCGGGGGTGTCCCCTCAACCGCTCATTGCGCAGACCGTCAGCCCCACGATCAATTTTACGGCGGCAACTTTCAATGATTGCTCGGGCTGGCCGCCCGATACGATGGGGGCTGTGGGCCCGACTCAATTCATTATCGCGCTCAATGGGCGGGTGCGCTCGTTCGACAAAACAACCGGGTCGAAAGATGGAGCCATTGATGTCACCACAGATATATTCTTCAACTCGGTGATGACTCCAGGGTCCAATTTCACCACCGACCCGCGAATCCGTTATGATCGGCTCTGCGGGCGTTGGTTTATCACAATGATCGATGTCCCCGGCCAGAAGGGGACACTGCCCAATCGTGTGATGATGGCCATGAGCGACTCGAGCATCATCACCGCCGGCACGGTCTGGACCTTCTTTCAATTTCAGCAGGACCAGGTCGGAACGGCCCCGAATTCGGACACGGGGGATTTTGCCGATTACCCGACGCTGGGGATAGATGCCAATGCGCTGTATGTGGGTGTGAGTATCTTCAACAGTTCAGGCACTTTCGTCAATACGACGGCCTTTGTGATTCAGAAGAGTTCACTCCTCAGCGGGGGTCCCATCCAGGTGACGGCCTTTCGCGGGCTTATCTCGGGCAGCGGACCTTTCACCGTGCATGGCGCCGACAATTACGACGCTGCAGCGACGGAAGGCTATCTGATTGGGGTCGATGCTTCCAGCACCAGCCAACTGGACTTGCTGCGGGTATCAAACCCCGGAAGCTCGAGCGTCTCTCTTTCGGCCAGTATTCCCATTTCGGTGACTACCTGGGGCCCGCCTATCAATGTGACGGTTCAAGGCTCTTCTACAGCTATTGACGGGCTGGATGACCGCTTATTGGCGGCGCATTTTCGGAATGGTTCGTTATGGACTTCGCACAACGTGGGGGTCACTGGCAGCGGCAGCGTTGGGTCGCGGCGCCAATCGGCGGACAGGAATGGGGTTCAATGGTTTCAGTTAACGGGCATCCCGACGGGCCAAACGCCCGCGGTGGTCCAATCGGGCATCGTTTATCAGAACGGCTCGGTAGGAAGCCAGAGCTTCTGGATGGGGACGATCATGGTCTCCGGCCAGGGTCATGCCGCGCTGGACTTTACCACAGCGGGTCCGACGAACTACCTCGACGCAGCGACGACTGGCCGGCTGGTGGGCGACAGCCTCGGCACAATGAACACGCCCGTCAGCTATACCGCCAGCACCTCGGCCTACAACCCCACGGATGGCTCAACCCCGCATCGTTGGGGCGACTACTCATTCACGAGCCTCGACCCGGATGATGATATGACGATGTGGACAATCCAGGAGTGGTGCGCATTTTCCGGAAACGGCTTCGGGGTTCAGGTGGCAAAATTGTTGGCGCCCCCGCCTGCAGCGCCCCTGAGCTGCAGCCCGAACACAGTGACCCAGGGCGTCGCCAGCGTGAGCGTCTCGATTACCGGCTCGACGGCGAATGGCGCCGGCTTTTTTGATCCTGGCACGGGCTTTTCCAACCGCCTTGCGCTTGCGATTAATGGGGGCGGAGTCACTGTAAACAGCTTAACCTACAATAATCCGAGCAATATCACCGCGGTGTTGGATATTGCAGCCAATGCGACGACGGGTTCACGCCCGATCGCCGTTACCAATCCGGATGGCCAATCAGCCACCAGCGCCTCAGGGCTCCTGACGATTGCTCCCGGCTCCAGCCCTCCTCAGTTGACTCTCAGCCCGCCCGCTTTCGCCTTCGGACAGGTAGTCATCAGCCAAACCAGCACGCAGACCTTTCAGGTGGTCAACACAGGCAATCTGAGTCTGACTGGCTCGGCGGCAACGACTTCGCCCTTCAGCATCAGCAGTGGCAGCCCTTTTACAATCGCTGGAGGCCAAACTGGGCTGGTGCAGGTAAGTTTCAGCCCCACTACAGCCACCTTTTCGAGCAACGTGGTTGTGTTTACCAGCAACGGCGGCAACAGCACCAACACCGTTACCGGTTCGGGGGTTACCCCGGCCCAACTGGCGGTAGCTCCCGTCAGTTTAAACTTTGGAATCGTCGCAGTGGGTTCGAGTTCGCAATCGAGCTTCGTCATCACGAATGAAGGCGGGGCGGCTATCACCAACGGTGTCGCAGCCGTTAGCGGCGGCCCATTCAGCATCCTATCCGGCACACCATTTAGCCTGGCGGGTTTTGGTTGGACTAACCTTGTCATTCGTTTTGCGCCAGCTAGCGCGGCCAGCTTCAGCAACGCAGTCGTTCTGACGAGCAATGGCGGCGATAGCAGTAATTCCCTGACAGGGGTTGGAGCAATCCCGCCGGTCGCTGCGTTTAGTGGCAGTCCCACCAGCGGTGTTGCGCCCCTAACGGTCTCCTTTACCGATACCTCCACCGGCACGATTACCAACCGTTTCTGGGCATTTGGCGATGGGGCCACAACCAACACGACCGCTGTGAGCCTCAACCATACCTACGCCACGGCCAGCACCAACACCGTCTCGCTCACCGTTACCGGTCCGGTTGGAACCAACACGCTAACCCAGGCCAATTATATCGTGGCGACGAACCTGCCGCCGCCGGAGTTGACCGTGAGCCCGGCGTCGTTGAGCTTCGGGACGCTGGTGATTGGACAGACCAATACACAGAGTTTCCAACTGGTTAATTCCGGTGGGCTCAACCTGACTGGATCGGTTACCGCCACGTTGCCGTTCAGCATTAACGGCGGCACGCCTTTCAACATTTCGCCCGGTCAAACGGGGTTGGTGCAGGTCAGCTTCAGCCCGGCCAGCGCCGGCAGCTTCAGCAACGGGGCTGTATTTGTCAGCAACGGGGGCGACAGCACCAATGCACTTACCGGCTCCGGAGAGACGCCGCCGCAATTGGCCATTGCGCCGGGCGGTCTGGATTTTGGCATCGTGTCGGTAGGCTCAAGTTCGCAGGCTAGTTTTGTAATCACTAATGAGGGCGGGGCAGCCATAACCAACGGTGTCGCCACAATCAGCGGCGGGCCATTCACTATCGTGTCGGGCACGCCATTGACGCTGCCGGGGTTTGGCTCAACCAATCTCGTTATCCAGTTCGCGCCCACCAGCGCAGCCAGCTTCAGCAACACCGTTGTCGTTTCGAGCAATGGCGGCGACAGCACCAATTCACTGACAGGGGTTGGCGCGGTCTGGCCCGTGGCGGGCTTTACCGCCAGTCCCACTAGCGGCATTGTGCCGCTGGCGGTCTCGTTTACTGATACTTCCACCGGCACGATTACCAACCGCTTCTGGGCATTTGGAGATGGCGCGACCACCAACACCACAGCGGTGAACCTCAACCATACTTACGTCACGGCTAGCACCAATTCCGTTACCCTCACCGTTACAGGTCCGGTTGGAACCAATACCCTGATCCAGGCCAATTATATCGTGGCGACGAACCTGCCGCCGCCGCAATTGACCCTCAGCCCGGCCTCGTTGAGCTTTGGCTCTCTCGTGATCGGCCAGACCAACACACAGACGTTCCAACTGGTTAATTCCGGTGGGCTGACTCTTACTGGGTCAGTTGCGACCACCTTGCCTTTCACTATCGGCAGCGGCACGCCATATAACATCGCGCCCGGCCAAACCGGGTTGGTTCAAGTCAGCTTCAGCCCGACCAGTTCGGGGAATTTCAGCAACACGGCTGTGTTTCTCAGCAACGGGGGCGATAGCACCAATGCGCTCACCGGTTCCGCAGCAACGCCGCCGCACCTGGCGATTGCGCCGGGCGGCCTGGATTTTGGGACTGTGGCGGTGGGCTCAAGTTTGCAGGCCAGCTTTGTGATCACCAATGAAGGCGGGGGGGCCATCACCAACGGGGCTGCAACCGTGAGTGGCGGACCGTTCAGCATTTTGTCGGGCACGCCGTTTATACTGCCTGGGTTTGGCTCAACGAATCTCGTTGTGCAATTTGCGCCGGCCAGTGCGGCTGACTTCAGCAACATGGTTGTGATCACGAGCAATGGGGGCAACAGCACCAATTCGCTAACAGGAGTGGGAGCCATCCCGCCTATAGCCGGCTTTAGCGGCAGTCCCACCACAGGCCTTGCGCCACTGACAGTGTCGTTTACTGATACTTCCGCCGGCACGATTACGAACCGTTTTTGGGTATTTGGGGATGGGGCCAGCACCAACACCACCGCTGTGAGCCTCAACCATACGTATGTCTCTGCCGGCACCAACACCGTCACGCTCACCGTCACCGGCCCTGTTGGAACCAATACATTCACCCAGGCGAATTATATCGTTGCGACCAACCTGCCGCCCCCGCAATTGACCTTAAGTCCGGCTTTGCTGAGCTTTGGGACCCTGGTTATTGGACAGACCAATACGCAAAGCTTCCAACTGGTTAATTCCGGCGGTCTCACGCTGACCGGATCGGTTAGCGCCATCTTGCCTTTCGCCCTTAGCAGCGGCTCGCCGTTTAATATCGCACCTGGCCAAACCGGGTTGGTGCAGGTCACCTTCAGCCCGACCAGTGCCGGCAGCTTCAGCAACGCAGCAGTCTTTGCCAGCAACGGCGGCGACAGCACCAATGCGCTTACCGGCTCCGGACTGACGCCGCCGCAATTGGCGACTACACCAGCGAGTCTGGATTTTGGCATCGTGGCGGTGGGCTCAAGTTTGCAGGCCAGTTTTGTGATCACCAATGAAGGCGGGGCTGCTATCACCAACGGGGCTGCAACCGTCAGCGGCGGACCATTCAGCATTTTGTCGGGCACGCCGTTCACACTGCCTGGGTTTGGTTCAACCAATCTCGTTGTGCAGTTCGCGCCCCCCAGCGCCGCAAACTTTAGCAACTTGGTTGTGCTCACGAGCAATGGGGGCAACAGCACCAATTCGCTAATGGGAGTGGGAGCCATCCCGCCGGTAGCCGGCTTTAGCGGCAGTCCTATTAGTGGCCTTGCGCCGCTGACGGTCACGTTCACTGACACTTCGACCGGCACGATTACCAACCGGTTCTGGGCCTTTGGCGATGGCGCCACGACCAACACGGCCGCTGTGAACCTCAATCATACCTACGCCACGGCTAGCACCAACAGCGTCACTCTCACCGTTACAGGCCCGGTTAGAACCAACACGCTAACCCAGGCCAATTACATCGTGGCGACGAACCCGCCTCCGCCGCAATTGACCCTGAGCCCGGCCTCGTTGAGCTTTGGGTCCCTCGTGATCGGCCAGACCAATACACAGACATTCCAACTGGTTAATTCCGGCGGGCTGACTCTTACTGGTTCTGTTGCCACCACTTCGCCTTTTGCCATCAGGAGCGGCGCGGCCTTTGATATCGCACCTAGCCAAACCGGGTTGGTGCAGGTCACCTTCAACCCGACCAGCGCCGGCAGCTTCAGCAACGCGGCTGTGTTTATCAGCAACGGCGGCGACAGCACCAATGCGCTCACCGGCTCCGCAGTGACACCGCCGCAATTGGGGATTAAACCGTTCAGCCTGGATTTTGGGGCTGTGGCAGTCGGTTCAACTTCGCAGGCCAGTTTTGTGATTACCAATGAAGGCGGGGCAGCTATCACCAATGGCATAGCAACCGTCGGCAATGGTACGTTCAGCATTTTGTCGGGGACACCCTTTACCTTGGCGGGGTTTGGTTCAACCAATCTCGTGGTGCAGTTTGCCCCTGCCAGCGAGGCCAACTTTAGCAACGTGGTTGTCCTTTCGAGCAATGGGGGCAACAGTACCAATTCCCTGACAGGTCTTGGAGCAATCCCGCCTGTGGCAAGCTTTACCGGCAGCCCCACCAGCGGCCTTGCGCCGCTGACGGTCTCCTTTACCGACGCGTCCACCGGCACGATTACCAACCGGCTCTGGTCATTTGGCGATGGGACCAGCACCAACACCGCCGCGGTGAGCCTCAACCATACCTATGCCTCTGCCGGCACCAATACCGTCACGTTGACCGTTAGCGGCGCCCTTGGCACCGATGGTCTGGCCCAAGCAGCTTTTATCGAGGTGACAAACCTTGGACCCGTTACGATTACCATCCAGCTTTTGAACAGTCAGGTGCAGCTTCTCTGGTCGGGCGGCACGCTCCAATCGGCTCCCCGCCCTGCGGGGCCTTTCACCAATGTTTCCGGTGCGATCTCACCCTACATCATCCCTCTACCGGCAGGGACGCAGTTCTTCCGGGTGCAGGTCAATTAAGAGTGACCTGTTTGGAGCCAGCGCCTGGGAAATTCCTGGGCAAAACCTGGTCAAAGCACCCCTTGCCTGCGACGCTAAAGGCACTATATTCGCCTTCATCAGCGGGCGGCTTGTTAGGGGTAGCGATAGCGCTGTTCCTTACACTTGTTTGGGCAGAACAGGCAGGCTCATTCCAATGGAGGAACTTCCTTGCGCATGGGAGAAGAAGAGCGGGTACCTCGCGAAGGCAGCGGTTGTCCGGGAACAAGACACCGCCGCCGCGGGCTCCGAGGAACAGGAGCCAATCCAGGTTGGTATAATGTCTGCTTCTGCCCTCGATGAGCGGGCTTGTAAAAAAGCTGAGAAGGGATATGCTGAAAACTGATAAGAAAGCTATGAAAACGCCTGCTCAAATGCAATCTGCGCAGTCGGAAAGGGTTGGAGACGAAATGAGGAGACAGCATCGAGCCTTCACCCTGGTGGAACTGTTGGTCGTGATTGCCATCATCGCCATTCTGGCGAGCCTGCTTTTGCCCGGCCTGGTCATCGCCAAGCTCAAGGCGCAGGGGACCTATTGCATGGGCAATCTCAAACAAATGCAATTAGGCTGGGCCATGTACAGCCAGGATTTTAATGATTACCTGGCGCCCAACAGCGATTTGGGCAATGAAGGCAAAGACCTGGATAATCCGGGGTGGGTGGCTGGAAACATGAGTTATTCCACTGACCCGGCGTCCCTTTCTGACGACACCAATATCGACCTGCTCGTGGGTCCGGAATGGGTCCCATTTGGTTCGCTGGGCCAATACACCAAACATGCTGGGGTCTATCACTGCCCCGGTGACCGGAGCACCGTTATTGCCGGCGGGATGAGTTATCAACGTGTGCGCAGCTATTCGATGAATGGGTGGGTGGGATTCGATACGCGCGATTGGCAGCAGCCGCCAGCTCCGCCTTTTTATAAACTCAATTTCAAAATGAGCGACCTCCAAAACCCCAGTCCCTCCGACACATGGGTTTTCCTCGACGAGCGCGAAGACAGCATTAACGATGGTTGGTTTGCGGTGGATATGGTCAACCAGGGCGGCCAGGCGCGGTGGGTGGATTTTCCGGCCAGTTATCACAATCGCGCCGCGGCGCTCTCGTTTGCGGATGGCCATGCTGTGGTCCATAAATGGACCGACCCGCGCACTTACCCGCCCCTGGTGAGCGGGGCGCCTATCGTTAAAAGCCAGTTTTGCCCCAATAATCCAGATGTCTCCTGGCTGCAGAGCCATACCACCGGTCTGGCACAATAAGAATCGATAATCGATACTCTCGTGCAACTTCATCCGCCGCCTTAACGAGCTGACGGAATTTGGCGGTAACCACACAGACATGCCTACACGCCACGAACTGGGAAAGGATACTTGCTTCAGAACACTGGCATTCACCCCGTTGATATGCCTGTTGCTCGGCTGGCCGGGAAGGGTATTTGGCCAGGGTTATATCATTAGCGACCTGGGCTCGAACGCATGGAGCTACAGCGAGGCCCATGGGATCAATGGCTCGGGCGCTGTCGTGGGAGAGTATGAGCCGACGACTTTTTTCTATGTCCTGGCCTTTCTTTACACAAACGGCACGATGACCGATTTAGGGCATCTCTCGGGCCAGCCTTATGCGATTGCTTACGGGATTAACAACACCAATGGAATTGTGGGGGAGTCGGATACGTCCAACGCGACCTATGCGTTTCTCTATGTGAACGGGAAAATGACCAGTCTGGGTACATTAGGCGGGGTGGTCGGGGGCTACAGCAGCGCCCATGCGATCAATGAGTTCGGGCATATCGTTGGGGAGGCAACGCTGGCCAATGGCAGCACCATCCACGCCTTTCTCGATGTCACCGGGACTAAAACCGACCTCGGGGCTTTGGGAGGCAATTACAGCAGCGCCAGCGCGATCAATAGTTCTGATGTCATCGTGGGCGATTCTGATGTCGTTCAGGGTGGGGTCACGAACGACAATGCCTTCGTTTACCGCAACGGCGTGATGAGCAATTTGGGTACGTTGGGAGGCAGCTACAGCAGCGCCAAAGGCATTAATGATGCCGGAGTAATCGTCGGAGAAGCCGAGGGCGTCATTGGGGGCAACACTTATCTGCGTGCATTTGTGTACCGCAACGGAGTCATGAGTGATTTGGGGACATTGGGCGGCACGACCGGCAGTGCCAGCGCCATTAATAATAATGGTCAAATCGTTGGCTATGCGACCGATTCTAATGAGGTTGCAAACGCCTTCCTATACAACGGCTCGACCATGATCAATCTCAGCGACCTCATTCCACCCGGTTCCGGCTGGACCAACCTGGCTTCTGCTGACGCGATCAATGACGCCGGCCAAATCGCCGGTTCAGGCTACCTCTCAGACGGTTCCTACCATGCCTATCTCTTGACGCCGGCGGCCGCTCTGACGGTTTCCATCACCAATCCTGCTCCCAATGCAACGTTTCAAGCACCGGCTAGTTTTCAGGTAAGCGCCTCGGCTTCGGACACCAGTGGTCTGGTGACGAATGTCGAATTCCTGGTCAACAACGCGGTGATAGGCAATGCCAGCTCGGCGCCTTACAGCGCCACGGTCAACAACCTGAGTGCCGGCGCGTACACCCTGACGGCCATCGCCTCGGATGACGGCGGGGCGCAGGCTACTAATTCTATTAACGTGACCGTTACCGACGCTGCGCCCACCGTGACAATCACAAACCCGGCAGCCAACGCTACTTTTCAAACCCCGGCCACCTTTGTCGTGAGCGCCTCGGCGTCCGATCCCGATGGGACAGTGACGAATGTCGAGTTCCTGGCCAATGGCGCCGTCATGGGCAACGCCGTCTCGGCGCCTTACAGCGCTACGGCCACAGGCTTAAGCGCCGGCGCCTACACCTTGGCTGCGGTCGCCTCAGACAATGCCGGCCTGAAGGCGACCAACTGGATCACCGTCACGGTGACGGATGTTCCGCCCTCGGTCGCCATCACGAACCCCGCCCCCAATGCAACCTTCCTGGCTCCGGCCACAATCCAGGTAGGCGCGTCGGCTTCGGACGCCGATGGGCAGGTGACGAACGTGGAATTCCTGGTCAACAGCGCGGTCATTGGCAACGCAACCGCCGCTCCCTATGGCGCCATGGCCAATAATCTGAGCGCCGGCACCTATACCTTGACAGCCATCGCATCAGACAACGCCGGACTGACGGCTACGAACGCCATCAGCATTACGGTTACCAATGGCGCCTTGTTGCCTATCAAGCTGTTTAGCCCGGCCTTGATCGGCGGCAACTTCAGCTTCGCGTTTGCGACTCAATCCGGTTATACTTACGATTGCCAGTACGTGGCTCCGCTTGCACTGAGCAACAACTGGGCGACCTTCACCAACTTTATCGGAGATGGCTCAGTGGCGCAGGTCACAAATTCCAACCTGACGGATGAACAGCGATATTATCGAGTCCTCGCTCATTAAGTCATCAAGGCAGCCGGCGCTCGGGAATGGCTTGTCCGGTGCGGACTCTGCCACCGGGCCTCAGGAACGCCCCTCCATCCAAGGAAAATTCTTTTTCACGGGCAACCAGAAGTTTTACATCCGGGGCGTGACCTACGGACCATTCCGTCCGGAGTCTGACGGGTGCGATTATCACTGTGCCGAGGTAGTCGCGCAGGACTTTGCCCAAATGCGGCAGCATGGAATCAATTCAGTTCGGACCTATACGGCTCCCCCCAGTTGGCTGCTGGACCTGGCAGCGGAATATCAACTGCGTGTGCTGGTTGGGTTGCCTTGGGAGCAGCATGTCACTTTCCTGCGAGAGCGCCGAGGGGCAAAAGCAATCAGAGACCGTCTGGCACAGGCTGTGCGCGCCTGCGCCGGTCATCCCGCGGTCCTGGGCTACGCTATCGGGAACGAAGTCCCCTCTGCTATCGTGCGGTGGCACGGACATCGCCGTGTAGAGCGCTTTCTCGAACGGCTCTATTGGACGGCCAAGGACCAGGACCCCGAGGGGCTGGTCACTTATGTCAATTACCCCTCGACGGAGTACCTGGAGTTGGCCTTCCTGGATTTTGTTGCCTTTAATGTTTACCTGGAGACCCCGGAGAAACTGCGCGCCTATCTGGCGCGACTGCAAAATATCAGCACCGAGCGGCCGCTGGTCATGGGGGAGGTTGGCCTGGACAGTCTGCATCATGGACAACTCAAACAAGCAGAGGTGCTCGGCTGGCAGGTGGAATCGGCCTTCGCCGCCGGTTGCGCGGGGCTGTTTCTGTTCTCATGGACGGATGAATGGCACCGGGGCGGCCATGATATCGACGGCTGGCAATTCGGGCTGACTACGAGAGCGCGTGCGCCAAAACCAGCTCTGAAACGAGTCGAACAGGTCTTCCATCGCGTTCCGTTTCCTGCGGAACGGTCCTGGCCTGTAATGTCAGTGGTGGTGTGCTCCTATAATGGCAGCCGGACTTTGCGAGCGTGCTTGGAAGGGGTCCTGCGGCTGGATTATCCGAACAAGGAGATTATCGTGGTTGATGACGGGTCCACGGACAGCACGGCTCAAATCGCTGCAGAATTCGATGTGCGCGTGATCCGAATCCCCAATGGCGGCTTGAGCAACGCCCGCAACATTGGATGGCAGGCGGCCAAAGGCGACATGGTTGCCTACCTGGACGACGATGCATGTCCCGATCAGCATTGGTTGAGCTATCTGGCCTCCTCGTTCCTCACGTGCGATTTTGCCGGTATCGGAGGCCCCAACCTCTGTTGGCCCGATGATGGCCTGGTGGCCGAATGTGTCGATCACGCCCCCGGCAATCCCACCCATGTCCTGGTCACCGATCAAGAGGCAGAGCATTTGCCGGGCTGCAACATGGCCTTCCGCAGAAGCTGCCTGGAAGCCGTGGGCGGGTTTGATTCGCAATTCCGGATAGCCGGTGACGATGTCGATTTATGCTGGCGCCTGCACCAACGCGGCTGGAAACTGGGCTTTCACCCGGCTGCGGCGGTTTGGCATCATCGTCGAGGGACTCTCCGTGGCTATTGGGGGCAACAAGTCAATTATGGCAAAGCCGAAGCCATGCTCGAACGGAAATGGCCGGAAAAGTACAACGCGGTTGGCCATGCAACCTGGAGCGGACGGCTGTACGCCAAGGGGCTGCTTTCATTCCTGAGTTGGAGCCAGCGCCGGATTTACCATGGGACCTGGGGCAGCGCTTTGTTCCAATCGGTCTATAGCCGCGCCCCGGGGACTCTGTCTTCCGTACTCATGCTGCCTGAATGGTATTTGGTTATTGTTCTGCTCGCCGCCCTGTCGGCTTGTGCCCTGCTCTATCCGCCGCTGCGGTTCGCCCTGGCGCTGCTGGCCCTGTCTTTTATTCCTCCATTGGCTCACGCCTTATTGAACGGCGCCCGCGCTTCCTTTCGGACTGGTCGCCGGGGTGGTTGGGCGCGGCTCAAGCGCTCGATAGTCACTTCGTGCTTGCATTTCATTCAGCCCGCTGCGCGTCTCTGGGGCCGCTTGTGCCATGGCTTGACACCCTGGCGTCGGCGCGGGAGCGGACAGTTGGTAATGCCTTTGCCACAGGCCATCGACCTGTGGTGCCAAGGCGATTGGCAGAGCGCCGAGCAGCGTTTGAAATCGTTCGAGGATACACTCCGCGCGAGGGGCGCTGCGGTGATTCGCGGAGGGGCTTACGACCGATGGGACCTGGAGGTGCGCGGCGGCTTGCTTGGCACTGCCCGCTTGATGCTGGTCATCGAGGAACATGGCGAGGGGCGGCAATATGTCCGGATGCGCCTTTGGCCAATCGCCAAATTGTCTGTACTGCTGGCCGCTCTGCTGTTCGCCTGTTTTGCCATCGTCGCAGCCCTGGACCTCGAATGGACCGCCTGGGCGCTGCTGAATGTGCCCGCAATCCTGCTGGTCGGCCGGACTCTTTACGAGTGCGCCAGTTCGATGTCTGCGATTCGACAGGTGGTGTCCTGCAGCGGACAACCACACCACCTGTCCTCCGTGAAAGCAACGAGGCAGGTCGAGCCACTTCCTGTCGAGTCGCCTATCGATACATCGCAGGCCAGTCTTAAACCTGCTCCACCACCGGTAACGTAATAAATGGAAGCGACCATCGAACAACAAGCGTCCGGCACGCTCCAGGCCAGCGCCCGGTTATTACGCAAGTTTTTACCTGGCGAAACGCGGTGGGTACTCCTCGGCCTGATACTTTTGGTTGGGGCATCCGGGGCGGCGCTGCTGCAGCCCTGGCCTCTCAAACTGGTGCTGGATTCTGTCGTCGGCTCCAAACCGCTCCCCGTGGTATTCGCTGCGCCCTTGCGGATTCTGGGCACAAGTGGGTTCGCCGCGGCGCATCCCAAGCTGAACTTGCTGCTGGGTCTGTGCCTGGCCTTGCTATTGATCGAACTGTTGCTGGGCGCACTCAATGTCCTGAGCGCCTACCTGCTCAATTCTGTTGCGCTACGGATGGTCTTCAGGCTGCGCTGCACCCTCTTCGATCATGTCCAGCGCCTGTCACTGGCGTTTCATGATAGCCGCGCGGTGGGAGACTCGCTCTATCGGATTACCTGGGACAGCTACTCCATTCAGGCGATCTTCAGCGAGGGGGTAGTTCCTGGGTTGACTGCCGGCGTAACGCTTCTTGGCATCGCGCTGGTGATGCTCAGCAGGGATTGGCGGCTTACATTGGCTGCCCTGGCCGTGGCGGCGCCCTTGCTGGTGCTGATTCGCAAGCTGGACAAGCCGATGACGGAGCAAAGCACCCGTGTGCACGAATACGAAAGCGAGGTCAGCACGCGCGTGCAGGAAACCCTGGTGGGCATCCGAGCTGTCCAGGCCTTTGGCCGTGAGCAGTTTGAAAGCGACCGGTTCCGCAGCAAAGCCACTGCCAGCCTCCAGGCCAATCTGCGCCTGACGATGGTCCAGACCGCCTCGCAGGCCCTGGTGGGTCTGGTGCTGGCAGTCGGCACCGCAGCGGTCATTTGGATCGGGGCGCGGGGTGTATTGCAAGGCCGTATCACTTCCGGGGACCTGGTGCTGCTGGTTTACTATGTCGCCATGGTGTTTAAGCCTCTTGAGACACTCGCCTACACCGCCGGGGCGGTGCAGAGCGCGGCCGCTGGCGCTCGCCGGGTTTTAGCGGTCCTGGACGCTGCGCCCGAAATTGCTGAAGCGAAAGATGCCATCGAACTGCCTCATCGAGCGAAAGGAGAGATTGTTTTTGAAAACATCTGTTTCGGTTATAGGCGCGACCTTCCGGTCCTGCGCGGCATCAATCTGAGAATCCCGGCTAATTCGAGCCTTGCCCTGGTTGGGCCTTCGGGGAGCGGCAAAACCACTCTGGCCAGTTTGCTTTTACGGTTCTACGACCCGGGGAGCGGACGCATCACTCTGGACACCCTGGACCTGCGGGCGCTCACTTTGGAGTCCCTCCGCGCCAACATCGCGCTGGTCACCCAAGAGCCGATCCTTTTTGCCTCAAGCATCCGCGAAAACATCGCTTATGGCCGCCCTGGGGCAACCTCGGCAGACATCGAATCTGCAGCACAGGCTGCAGGGGCGCACGATTTTATTGAGGGGTTGCCCGAAGGATACGAAACCCAACTCGCCGAACGCGGCGCGACCCTCTCGGGCGGCCAGCGCCAGCGGCTGGCTATCGCCCGCGCATTCCTCAAAGACGCGCCAGTTCTGATTTTAGACGAGCCGACCAGCGCGCTGGACGCCCAGACCGAAGAGGCGCTGATGCACGCTCTCGAGAGCCTGATGCGGGGACGAACCACTCTGATCATTGCGCATCGGCTCTCGACCGTGCGCTGCGCCGAGCGGATCGTCGTGCTCAAAGAAGGGGTTATCGAAGAAAGCGGCTCGCATTCCGAACTCATAGCGCGCGGCAGGAGCTATGCCCACTTATTCCAGTTGCAGTGTGGAGAGGCCGAATCCTTGACGGCGCCGGCGCCTTTGCCCAATCTGCCTTTGTGAACCCAAACCCGAGACTCGAAATTGGAACTTCAAAATCATCAATCAAAAAAGGGAGCCGGAGATTGGTTGGACGGCGCTTTGCCTGAGAACGTCCAGCTAGGTCCTGATACCGTTCTGAAAGGCGACCAGGCCTTTCTGCGCTTCCACAGCCGCCTGAGTCCTGCCTTGATCATCGGCCAGCACTGCACCATGGATGGAGTCCATTTTGCCCTGGGCGAACAGGGGCGTGTCACGATAGGTGACTATTGCTATTTCTCGAATGCGATTCTGCTTTGTGAGCAGGAACTGCGAATCGGCAACTACGCGATGATTGGCTGGAACGCGACGATTGCCGACAGCGATTTTCATCCCCTTTCGCCTGCCGCGCGGATTGCTGATGCCATTGCGTGCTCCCCTTTGGGAAAAGACCGCCCGCGACCGGCCATCTGCACCAAGCCGGTCATTATCGAGGATGACGTTTGGATCGGGCCAAACGCGACTATACTCAAGGGTGTGCGGATTGGCGCTGGGGCCTGGATCGAACCTGGAGCCCTGGTCACGCGGTCTGTTCCGCCTCGAGCGCGAGTTATGGGCAACCCGGCGCAAATTATCGAAAATCTATGAGCGTGACCCTGGCGGATCGCAGCCTGGCCGGGGATTGGCATGACGGCAAGATACCCGGCAACGTAGTCCTGGCCGAGAGCGCCCACCTGGAAACCACCTACAGTTTTCTGCACTTCCGCAGCGAGCAACCTGAGGGAGTCCGGATTTCTGCGGGAGCGACGGTGTACCTGGGCACCATGTTCGACGTGGGTCGTTGTGGCCAGATCAGCGTGGGCCAGTTCGCCCTGGTCCATGGCGCGTGGATTATTTGTGACGCCGCCGTCGAGATTGGTGATTACTCCTTAATTTCGTGGAACGTTGTCCTGATGGACAACTATCGCGCGTCGCGCGACCTGCAGACGCGCCGCCGCGCGCTCGAAAGCGTCCCCCGAGACTCACGGCGCCGTCCGGCAGGCAATACACCGGCACAACCGATCCGCATCGGACGCAACGTCTGGATTGGATTTGATTGCTGCGTGTTGCCCGGGGTGGCCATTGGCGAAGGGGCCGTGGTCGGGGCTCGCTCGACGGTCTTCGACGATGTGCCACCCTACACCCTGGTCGCGGGCAATCCGGCGCGCGTCATTCGGCGTCTTGAGAATGACGAGAGGCCCGAGACGGCTCTGCTGTGAGATGAAGACGCCAGCCCTTCGGCCCAAGATCATCGTCTTTGGCATCCTTTTCTGGTACCCGCTGGCCGGGGTGACATACCAATTCCTCCATTACCTGCTGGCTTTACGAAGGCTCGGGTATGATCCCTATTACATAGAGGACTCTGGTCGCTGGCTGTATAATCCACAAATCAATGACCTCTCGCCCGATCCGTCCGGCAATTTAAAAGCGGTTGTGCCAATTCTCGAAGCCCACGGCCTGGGCGGTCGCTGGGCCTTTTGGGGCCATTATCCCGGAGGCCGCTGCTTCGGCCTGAGAAGACAGCAAATCCTTGAACTCTATCGTGAAGCCACGGCGTTCCTCAACGTAACGGGCGCGCAGGAAATACGCGACGAACATATGGCCTGCCCGCGCCGTATCTATGTGGAAACCGACCCGGTCGCCGCCCAGGTCAAAGTTGCCCAGGGGGACCACCAAACCATTGTGGCCCTCGAAGCCCACGATACACACTTCAGTTTCGGCGGCAACTTCGGAGCGCCCGATTGCCGGGTTCCCCTGGAGCGCTTTAAATGGCTGCCAACCCGCCAGCCGGTGTTATTGGATTTTTGGGAACAATCAGATCGAGCGCGCCAAAACGGCGCTGCCTACAACACAATCGCCACCTGGCAAAATCAGGGCAAGGATTTGGTCTATCAGGGCGAGACATATTACTGGTCCAAGGACCGGGAGTTTCTGAAGATTTTGGACCTGCCGCTGCGGCGGAAGGCGCCCTTCGAGCTGGCGGTGGGAGTCGAGGGGCCGGCGCGAAGAATATTGCGGGAGAATCGATGGCGGCTCCGCGACCCGCTTGCTTTGTCCAGCGATTGCGCTCGTTATCGCAATTTCATCTGCCGTTCTCGTGGTGAGTTCACGGTAGCCAAAGACCAGAACATCCGCCTCCGCAGCGGCTGGTTCAGCGACCGCAGCGCCTGTTATCTGGCTGCCAGCCGTCCCGTGATTAACCAGGATACGGGCTTCGGCAGTTATCTGCCCACCGGCAAGGGCCTTTTTGCATTTCGGACAATGGAGGACATCCTGGCAGCGGTGGATGCCATTGAGTCGGACTACGCGGGCAATTGCCATGCCGCGCGGGAAATAGCTGGGGAATATTTCGCTGCAGAAAAGGTCGTTGGCAGCCTTCTCAAACGCGCCGGTATTTAGCCACCATGAAGCGACGCTTAATTGTCAATGCCGATGACTTTGGGCTCAGCCCGGGTGTTAACCGCGGGATTATTGAATCCTTCGAGCGCGGCATTGTGACCAGCGCCAGTTTGATGGTCCGCCAGCCGGCGGCCGCTGCTGCCGGCGCCTATGCGCGGCAACACCCTCAGCTCAGCGTCGGCCTGCACCTTGACCTCGGTGAATGGGTCTTTCGAGGCCAGGAATGGGTGCCTTTGTATCACGTGGTCCCAACAACCGATGAAGCATCCGTCCAGGAGGAGGTCGCCCGGCAACTAGCCGAGTTCCGAAGGTTGACGGGTCGTGCTCCGACGCATTTGGATTCTCACCAGCACGTCCATCGCGAGGAACCAGTCCGATCAATTCTTCTTGCAGCGGCCCGCCAATTATCCGTTCCGTTGCGCGAATGCGCTCCAGGCATCAGGTATTGCGGTGATTTCTATGGCCAGACCGGGGAAGGCGAGTCCCTTCCAGAGGCCGTTTCAATAGCCAGTTTGGAAACGATTCTGGCTTCTTTGCCCGATGGCACGACTGAACTGGGTTGCCACGCCGGCTATGACGACGGCTTGGCGACGGCTTATCGCGCCGAACGGGCAAAAGAAGTTGAAACCTTATGCTCGTCCCAGGCTCGGCAGGCTTTGGCCGGACTTCATATCGAGCTGTGTTCGTTCAGCCATCAATAAACCGTCGCTCGATAGTAGATGTTCGTCAGGTTCGGGATGTAGCGAGTATCGATAATGGTGACGTTGGTGTTGACGCCCGTGATGTTGTCCTGAACGGTTTGCCAGCTGACCAGGTCGATGGATGAATCGAGCCTGTAGGTCCGGTTGGTTGAGGTGGAGAACGTGACCTGGAACCGGCCATCTGAGCCGCGCGCGGCGCCCACAATATAGAATTTCGAAGCGGCGTTGGTCGGGTTTGTGTTGGCCCGGTATTCCTGCCAATTGACCATGCCATCGCCGTCGGTATCGGCGACCTCCGCGTTGGTGAGATTGCCGCTGAACCCGTAGTACAAGAGCCACGGAACCGGAGTGCCATAGGGGAGCGGCGGATAGTTAGTCACGAACGAAGCGAGGCTGTTTGTGTCGAAGGAGAACCACTGGCCCCCGGCAAGAATGTTCGTATAGATGGAGTTATCGACCGCGATCAGCGCCAGGGCGTTGCTTGGGTTGCTCAGAATATCGTTGAATTGGAAAGTGACTAGCGGACCAAATCCGACGAAGGGCAGGCTGGTGGCTTGATCTTGAGGATTAGGGCTGCTCAACAGCAACCACGTGCTGCCATCCACGTCATTGCTCTGGGTCATGCTCCAGCTAGAGAGCATCTCTCCGGAGTTCGTCGCGTCCAAAATCGGGGTGCAGGGCCAATTGGCTTGATAATGAAAACGAAGCTGGCGGACAAAACGCGGGATGTAGGTGGCTCGAAGTGTAATCCCGGAGGGCTCGACCTGATCATCGAGAACCAGGCGCAGCGTCCCATTGGTGACAGGCCCGGTATATTTGCTGGGGTCATAGGAGGCGAGGCTCGAGTTTTGCCATGATATTACAATATTGGTCGTCATATTGGTGCTCGGGGGGACGGGTGGGACGGGGTTGGTGCTCAAGCCCGAGGTGGTCCAGGGGTCCGGCGCGGCGCTCAGGCCCTGGTAGGAAAGCAGGAAGTATGGGTCGAATACCGAGTTAGTCCCGCGGCGCAAAGTGGCCCAGCGCAAGTCATATAGGGCCTGGATGTCCTTGCTGGCGGAAGCGAACTCCTCAAAGAGGTTGGTGGGACTCTGCGCGATATACAGCCGGCCAATGGTGCCTGCGGTAATATTCCCCAATGTTGCCAAGTCCGGATTGGCTCCAAAGGCCACACAGTCGATCTTTACTTTCGCGGCCACCGCCATCGCAATCACCTGGTCCGATGTTACCGTGCTGGAATAATCGACACCGTCGGAGACAAAAATGATATAGTGCTGCTCGTCCGGATTGGAGGCGCCGAGGGCTGTTATGGCGTCGCTCAATGCGTCCCAGCACCGCGAGCCGGCGTAGAAACCCTGCACGTAATTAGTCCAGATTCCTCCAATCGCACTGTCGAGCAAGCCTTTGTTCTTTGTGAGGGCAATGACTTGCTGAGGGTCTTCATCGTCGCGGTGAAATTCATAAACGCCCATCTGTGATCCGATCGGCTGTTCATCAACAAAATACTTCGCGCCCGCCAATTCGTAATCCACGGCATCGGAGATGCCATCGTTATCGCTGTCGCCGTTGAGCAGCGGGTCGGAGATGCTGTCGCTAAAATCCAGCACCAGGTAGGACTTAAACACCTTGTTGTTGCCCCGCGCGATGAAGATTCCCGATTCCTCGACGATATTGGTAATGAGCGCGGTGGCGGTCGGCACGTTTGGCGCCGGAGCGCTGACGGTTCCATTTGGCAACAATTCCATGCAAGTCGGCGTTATGAGCGAGGGTTTTGTGACGATCCCGGCGTTTTGCGCGTTATCGCGGAGCGCGAATTGGAAATCGAGCAGAAAGGGCGACGAGTAAATGGGGACCAGCCCCTGGATCGCGAGGCTGTTGATGCTGACATTGGCAATCGTGAACTGGAGCGTTGCGCTGCCGATGCCCCATTGGTTTGATGCGCTGATGGTGGACAAGAATGTGCCCGCAAAAACGGGTATGCCGGAAATCAAGCCGGTAGCTGGGTTCAGCAACAGGCCCGTGGGCAGATTTTGCGAGCCATAGGAGGTCGGAAAATTTGAGGCTCTGATTTGATACGAGAACGGAGAACTTTCGGTCGCGGTGGCATTGGTGGCGCTGGTTATCACGGGCAGCGCAGGGGCCAGCGTGAGCACCAGGGTTTGGCTATCGGAGGAACAAGCATTGAAGGCGCTCAGCACCACGCCAAAGGTCCCGTTTTCCTGCGGAATACCCGAGATGACGCCCGAATTGGTATTGATGCTCAAACCAGCCGGGAGGAACAGGGCGCTGAAGCTCGTCGGGGTGTGCAAGGCCGTCGTCGCATAAGTAAAAGAGACTCCCTGCGTTCCGGAAGCAGCCAGCGAACTGGTAATCGAAGGAGGTTGAACAGTCACCGTCAAAACCGCCCCGGTGCTCATCGAGCCAAACGCGTTGGTGATTAAGACGGTATAGGGGCCCGCATTGGCCGGCGTCACATTGGTTAAGGCGAGGCTCGGTTGGGTTGCGCCGGTGATCGGCTGGCCCTGAAAGGACCATTGATACGCCACAGGCGCGGAGCCGCCGGCGACAACCTGAAAAGAAAGATTATCCCCGCAAATAGCGGTTTGATCCAGAAGCGGGACGGTGACGACTGGAGCGCCGCCGACGGCATTGAGAATGGCAGGAGAACTGGTCGTTGAACTATACGCGTTACGAACGATAACGGTGTATGGACCGCTATCGGCAGGCTGGACATTGGTTAGATTTAGGCCCTGACTGGTAGCCCCTGCGATATTGGTTCCATAATGCTGCCATTGATAAGTCAAAGGCGCTGTGCCCGTCGCGATGACCTGGAAGGTTGCTGTTTTGGTAACCAGCACAGTCTGGCTGAAGGGTTGCAACAGAATAAAGGGATTGCCGTCGCCCTTGATTGAAAGGTTGTGATAACCCCCGGCAGAAATCGAAATATAACCCGAGTCGCCCGGGTTGAGGGTCGTTTGGCCATAAGTATTGTCGCCCCAGGCGGCCAGTGTGCCGTCTGTCTTTAAGGCCAGACTGTGCAACGCCCCTCCGGACACGGCCACGGCTTTGAGGTTGGCCGGAATCGTTGTCTGCCCATCGTCGTTTCGGCCCCAGCCCACTACCGTGCTGTCGCTTTTTAGCGCCAGGCAATGATCCCCTCCGGCCGCTATCGCGATAACATTCGATAATCCCGCCGGAACATTGGTTTTGCCGTAAGAATTGTCTCCCCAGGCGACCACCGTCCCGTCAATGCGCAGGGCGAGGCTCTGCCCGTTGCCTGCAGCAATGGCAACGACGTTGCTCAATGTCACTGGGACATCTGTTTGTGTGCCCCAGGAAACCACGGTGCGGTCGCTCTTCAAAGCCAGGGAGTGTGTCCAGCCGGCTGCGATAGCTGTGACGTTGCCCAATCCGGAAGGGGCAGCCGGCTGACTGCCCCACAGGACCACGTTTCCATTGCTCTGCAGCGCCATGCTGTAAGTAGCCCCGGCGGCAATGGCTGCCACACTGGCCAGGTTCGATGGAACATTGGTCTGGCCGGAAAGGTTATTGCCCCAAGCCACCACGGTGCCATCGGCCTTGAGCGCGACGCTGTGGGAAACGCCGCCTGCAACCGCCACGATATTCGTTAGGTTAATCGGAATCTGAGATTGCAAGGAGCTGTTGTCTCCCCAAGCCACCACGGTGCCCGCAGCGTGCGAACAGGTGAGCGAGATGGGGCTTAATAGGGAAACCAACGCCAGGCTAATCCAGGCAACAGGGGCCGGAAAGCGGGAGGAAACTCGTGGAGCATTCATGCAAGTAAATAGCTTATCAAACTGCATACACCGTCTGCCAGACGCGATCAGATTGGCGTAAGCACCCGATCAAGGCGCAGACTCAAAGGCGCAAAAAACCGTCCCCCGGCTCGAGCGCCAGTTCTGCCACATCCAATTCATTGTTTTGCCGACAAGAGCCAGACTGCTTGGTTGGAGGCGCGCTGACAAGATTATTCGAGCCGCAATTGATCGAAAACTGAAAGTTTGTAGGGGTTTTCCTCACAATTCCTCACAAAAGAGGGTTGGATTATGCCGAACCAAATCGCCATAATCTTTATGTACAGTTAGCCCCATGACGCAGCCGGCTATCGTTTACTTCGATCAGAACGCCACCACGCGAGTTGCACCCGAGGTGGTCGAGGCGATGCTGCCTTTTTTAACCCAGCTCTGGGGAAATCCTTCCAGCGCTTATTCGTTCGGACATGATTTACGCCGGCCATTGCAGCAGGCGCGCGAAGAAGCCGCGGCGCTCATCCATGCCGAACCTCGTGAGATTGTTTTTACAAGTTGCGGAACCGAGAGCAACAACTCGGCATTGCACAGCGCCTTGATGAGCCACCCGGAAAAAAGGCATCTCCTGACCACGGCCATCGAGCATTCGGCAACAGCCCGCTTTTGCGAGCATCTCGAAAAACGGGGTTACGCCGTAACCACCTTGCCCGTGAGGCCCGAAGGGAGCCTCGATTTGGGTTTGCTCGAGCGCTCGATCCGGCCCGACACGGCAATCGTCTCGGTGATGTCGGCGAACAATGAGACCGGCATTGTTCTGCCGATTGCCGAGATAGCGGCCATTTGCCGCAGCAGAGGGGTTCTCTGCCACAGCGATGCTGTTCAGATGGCCGGCAAAGAGCCTATTGACGTAAAAGAGACTGGTGTGGACTTCTTGTCGCTCTCCGGGCACAAGTTCCATGCGCCAAAGGGTATTGGTTTGCTGTATGTAAAGCGGCAGACAAAATATGTGCCGTATGTAATAGGGGGCGGCCAGGAACGGGGTCGCCGCGGGGGGACCGAAAACGTCGCGGGCATAGTAGCCCTTGGCCGGGCGGCTGAGCTTGCCCTCGAAAAGCTGCCCCAAGCCAATACGCGCCTGCGAGTTCTGCGCGACCGCCTCGAGCAAGGGATTCTAAGCTCAATTCCCGGCACGTCCCGAAATGGGGCGCAGGAGCCGCGTTTGCCAAACACAACTAATCTTGCCTTCGAAGGGGTCGAAGCGGAGGGAATTTTGCTGTTGTTGGACCAAGCCGGCATTTGTGCCTCGAGCGGCTCGGCTTGCACGACCGGGTCGCTGGACCCGTCACATGTGTTGTTGGCAATGGGTTGCAGCCCGGCTCGGGCCCGCGCCAGCGTCCGATTCAGCCTCGGGCTGGACAACACAAAAGAGGAAGTGGATTACCTATTGCTGCAGTTGCCGTCGATAATAGAGAAGCTGCGGGCCAACACCCCTCTGGGGTCGATTCCTCCCATTTTATCGCCCAAATCTCCATGACGGTTGCCAAGGTTGAAATCTTTCTGCTATTCTGGATGTCATGAAACGGACGTTTGCCTTGGTTCTTCTGGCTCTGGCCACCGCGCTGTCGGGACGGGCGCAAGGGTTGGACGATCAGTATGCCCAGATTTTCAATCTCATTCAGGAGGCGGACGGCCTCAGCACGACTGACCCCAGGCAAGCGCTCTCGAAATACATCGAAGCCAAGATGACCCTCGAAAGATTCCAGAAAGGCAACCCCGATTGGAATCCGCAGGTGGTGGATTTCCGGTTGGGTTATCTTGCTGAAAGAATCGCTGCTGTTTCTCCCAAAGCACCTGTTCCCGCCGCTTCTGCTCCCGGCGCTACTAACGCCCCACCCGCAGGCGCTCAGAGCGCTCCTGCAGCCCCACCCGACTGGCAGGACCAGCTCAATGCCGCCAAGGAACAGGTCCGCCAATTGCAGGCTAATCGCGTCGTGCTCGAGGCCAAGCTCAAAGAGGCCTTGGCCGCCCAACCTGCTGCCACCGACCCGCGCGAGCTGGCCCGCGCCCAGGAGCGGGCCCGAGCGCTGGAAAAGGAAAATGAATTGCTCAAGGCCTCGATTCAGACCCAGAAAGCAACACCGGCTCCCATTGTGGATGCCAAAGGTGTGGAACAGCTCCAGCAGCAGTTGGCTGAGGCGAATCGAGACCTTTCTGCCCAAAAGGAGATCGCAAGCAAGCTCGTCCTGGAAAGGACCGCGCTTGAAACGCGTCTGCAGCAGGTAATCGCCACCGCGGCGGCCAGCAGCGCGCCGGCGGTTTCACTGGAAACACCAAGCGCACAGGTGCTCCGCTTGCAAGGCGAGCGCGATGAACTGCAGAGAAAGCTGGATGTCGCCGAGCGCGAGCTGCATGGCCGCAAGGGTAAGCGCACGACGGCGCAGACCGAGGAACTTGAAACAG
Organism: Verrucomicrobiia bacterium; assembly: GCA_035946615.1. Lineage (NCBI taxonomy): Bacteria > Pseudomonadati > Verrucomicrobiota > Verrucomicrobiia > Verrucomicrobiia bacterium. The sequence continues at coordinate 14,858 of DASYZB010000142.1, read as the reverse complement.
AACTGGCCAACCTTCGCGCCCGCATCGAGATATTTGAAGCCCGGCAGGTGCCCTATTCGGCGGAAGAGCTGGCCCTGTTCAAGCAACCCACCCCCTCGCTTTCACAACCTGAGGCAAAGCCGGCTAGAAGGTCCATTAAGGAGCTGTCTCCTGCGGCGGCGAGATTGGTCATTCAGGCTAAGCGCTATTACGACGCGGGACAATATGACCAGGCGGAAAGCGCTTTTCTGGATGTCTTGCACGAAGACCCCAACAATGTGGGCGCCTTGGCCAACCTGGCTGCCGTTCAAGTTCGCTCAGGTCACCTGGATATGGCAGAACGGAACATTAAACAGGCGCTCACCATCGAATCGGATAATCCCTTTGCCGTCTTCGTTTTGGGTTGGCTGAGGATGGCCCAAGGCAAGTATGACGACGCCCTGGATGCGCTGGGGCGGGCGGCCAAACTCGACCCACAGGACGCTGAGGTTCAGGACTTTATCGGATTAGCCTTAACTCAAAAGGGCCAACGCGAGCCAGCGGAGACGGCTTTCCGCAAAGCCATCCAGATAGACCCCGGCTTTGCTCATGCCCACTATGACCTGGCCGTCGCTTATATCAACGACCAGCCGCCCGCTATCGAACTGGCCCGGTGGCATTACCAAAAGGCCCTGGCGGCTGGCTTGCCCCACAATCCCAATCTCGAACAGAAATTTGATGCGCAAAAATGAACGCTTTTTGTCCCTCGGTCGCTCGAAAGCAGCAGGTAAAATGAAGAGTAATTCACAAGGCAGTGTTCGTTTCATAAGACGCCCGGCGACCCGACATGGCCTCCTTATGGTAATTGTGGCGATTGGCGCCTGTGCGTTTTTCGAGACGGGCTGCCGATCCCCTGGTGTGGCCCGAAAACCAGCCGGCAACGCAGTTGCTTCGGTGGAAATCCGCGGCAATACACCCGGCCAGATTAGCAGCGTAACCGAGCAGGTCTTCTCCTCAAAGGGCTACCAGTTGAGCCAGCCGGGCCTGGACAAAATGGTTTTCGAGAAAAAGGGCAGTACGTTCCAAACGCTGGCCTACGGAGATTGGCCCGGAGACGTCCCGATTTGGATTCGGGTGAAGGTCTCGATAGTTCCGGCGGGGGACAGTGCTTTCCTTTTGGAGTGCAAGGTCTTCCGCGTGAGCGATAAAGGCTATGCCATCGAGGAGGAAATCCCCATCAGCAGCGGCGGTCAGTACCAGGATTTGCTCGATGAGGTAGCTGCTCGATTCCGCGCGCCTGGCCCGAACCCGGCCTAGGATTTACCAATTCTTATTTATTCGACCTCAACTGGCAAGGCGGGGCGGCGGGCAAATCCAATGCCCAGGCGCACGCAGAGCATGAAGGCCTTGTGGCAATCCCGATCATTCTGAATCCACAGCTCCTTTTCCCGCTGACGATTGCGATGCCCGCAACCGTTCCGCACTTCGCACCGAATGCCCGCCTGGATAAATTCCCGGCTTACCGCTTCGACCTCGGACAGGTCGGACGAGAAAAACAACATCTTCATGACTGCATCTAACTAAGAAGAATGTCCAGTGCCGCCTGGCTGAGGGCAACCCGGGGAGTGGCTGAAAGATGCCCAGGGGATTCCCCGGGGGGGACTCTATCGATGGGCAAATCGCGCCCTTACAACAAAAACACTTAACGAAGGCTCAAGATTTTTTTGAACGGAACTGCGGCCCATCCTCTCAAACCTACGTTGGGGTTAGTTGTGGTTTCAGGAGACGGTTCCGGCAACGGGCCGTCTCCTTTTTTTCCGTACTGCCCATGGTTCACAGCACGAGCGAAGAGAAGCGCTTGGATTGCCTCTCTAATTCCTTGAACCGTGGTCACAAACCGTTCAGTCAACGCATCCGCGCGTAATTTATCGCTCGAACTCGACGCGTCGCCTCGCCAATCTCGCGGGGTTCACCCCAGCGCTGCAGCGCCAGACCGCCAATGAAGCAGAAACGCCAGCCTTGGTCCTCGCAGATCCTTTGGAGTTCCTCGGCCGCTCGGATGACTTCAATCACGGCGCAGCGCCAGCATGAACCAGCGTTGTTGCTCTACAAGACCGGAACTGGGCTTTGGTGCTCGAGGAGCCACACGGTAATCGGCTGGCCCGCATAACGTCCCGGCGCAATCGTTCCATCACCTCCCCGGCTCCTTCCAAGCCTGAACCCAACGCTTGCCCTGTGCAATCTGCTCCGGCGTCCAACCGGCGAGGCTTGAAGGTCCCGCATTCATAGCCTGAATCATCCCATAACCCGGCAGATTTGCCATCACAAATGCCTAACCTCAGGAGGCGTGAGATTTGAAAGGCACGACCTCACCGGCGAGGCGACAAAGACAATCAACAAATCCGTGGGAGCTGTTCACCGCTGGCCATATCCAGGATGCGCTGGGCGCCGATGATGCTCTTGAGCAGGACCTTGCGTGAACGCTCGCTGGTGACTGTCCCGATGCGGCACGCGCCTTGTCCGGCGGGATGGGCCCGAAGCGCCTCCAAAGCGCGCTCGGCGTCCTTCTCAGGCACAAAGGCGGCCAAACGCCCTTCGCAGGCAACATGGAAAGGGTCCAGCCCAAGTATTTCGCAAGCGGCCCGCACGTCTTCACGCACTGGGACTGGTTTTTCTTCAATTTGAATAGCCAAACCTGCTCCCTCGGCGATTTCGTTCAAGACGCTGGTCAGCCCGCCGCGCGTGAGGTCGCGCAGGCAATGGACCTGGATGCCCGTGCTCAGAAGGGAGAGCACCAGGTCAGCAAGTGGGGCGGAGTCGCTTTCGATGGCGCTCTCAAATTCCAGGCCCTCGCGCACGGCCATAATCGCCATGCCGTGCCGGCCGACGTCGCCATTAACGAGGATGGCGTCTCCGGGCCGCACGCTCTGCGGGGCGATGGTCAGCGAGTGCTCGACCAGGCCAACGCCGCCGGTGTTGATAAAAAGGCCGTCGCCTTTTCCTTTATCGACCACCTTGGTGTCCCCAGTGATGATTTGGACGTTTGCCTTGGTTGCCGCGCGTTGCATGGACGAGACGATTTCCCACAGGGTATTCATTGGCAGGCCTTCCTCGATGATGAACGCCGCGCTGAGATAAAGCGGACGCGCGCCGCTCATGGCCAGGTCGTTGACGGTGCCGTGGACTGCCAGGGAGCCGAGATCGCCTCCGGGGAAGAACAATGGATGGACTACATAGGAGTCGGTCGTGAGAGCCAACCGGTTGGTTCCGATTTGAAACACGCTGGAGTCGTGCTGTGATTCCAAAAGCGGATTGCGGAAAGCGGGAAGGAACATCTTGCCAATAAGCTGGTGCATGAGTTTGCCGCCCCCGCCGTGGGCAAGCAGGATATTGGGATAGTTTTGGATGGGGAACGGACACGAGAGAGCGAATTCGAGCGTATTGGCCATTTCGGGAGTTTTAGGGATGATTAGCTCATCAGGCGGTAAAGAACAGGCGCGAGTCAAACCGGCGCCGGTTCGCGCCGATAGTGGTAATAGGCGGCGCAGGCGCCTTCGGAGGAAACCATCGTGGCGCCCATCGGATGTTCGGGGGTGCAGCGCGCGCCAAAGGCGGGGCACTCGTGCGGCTTGAGTTTGCCCTGCAAAACCAGCCCGCTCAGGCACTCAGCCGGTTCCTGAACCGAAAGACCCGCCAAGCCGAACCTCTCCTCCGCATCGAATGCTCCGTAGGCCGCACTCACCCCCAGACCGCTCGAGGGGATTTCCCCCAGACCGCGCCATTTTCGAGGAACGATTCGGAACACTTCACGGATGAGCCGCTGCGCCGAGACATTGCCTTCCTGGCGCACTGACCGGCTGTATTGATTTTCCACTTCCGCCCGGCCCGCCTCGAGTTGCTGGATGCACATCAGCACCCCTTGCAGGATGTCCAGCGGTTCAAAGCCAGTCACCACAATCGGCACCCGGTACTTGTGCGCGATGGGCTTGTATTCCTCGTAACCCATGACCGTGCAGACATGGCCGGCGGCGAGGAAGGCCTGCACCCGGCAATCCGGCGCGCTCAGGATGGCTTCAAGCGCGGGCGGGACCAGCACATGCGAGACCAGCAGGGAAAAATTCTTCAAGCCTTTCATCGCGGCCTCATAGACGGCCATAGCGGTTGCGGGCGCCGTCGTCTCGAAGCCGACGCCGAAGAAGACGACTTGTTTCGATGGATTCTGCTCAGCCAGCACAACCGAATCCAGAGGCGAATAGACGATGCGCACATCACCCCCTTTTGCCTTTACCCCTAATAGGTCCATGCCGCTGCCGGGCACACGCAACATGTCGCCGAACGAGCAAAAGATCACTCCTGGCCGAGAGGCAATTTCCAGCGCCTTGTCAATCAGTTCGAGTGGTGTAACGCAAACCGGGCAACCCGGACCATGAATAAGAGAAACCCCCTTGGGCAATAAGTCGTCGAGGCCGAATTTGAGGATGGCATGGGTCTGGCCGCCGCACACCTCCATGAGAGTCCAGGGCCGCGTGGTGATGCGAGCAAGCTGGTTCGCATATTTATGCGCCGCTTCGCTGTCCCGGTATTCATCCAGAAAACGCATGCGATCAACCGGACGGTTTGCCGGAAGGAGCAGCCGAACCGGTGTCCTCCAGTTCGGCCAAATCCTCCATCTGGCGCAGATACTCGAACACTTTGTTGGCCTCCTCCTCATCGAGGCGACTGAGGGCAAATCCGACGTGGACAATGACGTAATCGCCTACTTTGGCTTCAGGCACATAAGCCAGGCTGACTTCTTTGAGGACGCCTCCAAAATCAATTTTGCCCATGCGCAACAGGGCGTCCTCTCCGCTGATGCAGGTGATTCTTCCTGGGACTGCAAGGCACATGACACCACAGCCTACACTCGATGCCGCAAGGCGGCAATGACTTGGCCCAAAGAAATTCCACCGTCATTAGGCGGTACCCGCTGATGCCAATAAGGACGAAAACCCTCTTCCCGCAGACGCCGAATGGTCCGTTCGGTGAGGTAACAGTTTTGGAAACAGCCGCCCGAGAGGAGCACCTTCTCTTGAGCGGCCTGCCGGGCAACCTTGATGAGGGCCTCGACGAGGCCATTGTGGAACCTGGCGGCGATTGCAGCGCACGGGGTTTGTCCCTTGAGGTCGTTCACAATCGCTTCCAATAACGGCTGCCAATCCACAAGAAACCTCGAACGCTCCATGCCCAGCGCGGACCCATCGACAGAGGGTGGCGTAGGCGTCCTCGCCTGCGAGTGGACCGGGCGTCCCGCCCGGTCCAAGAGGGCCAACGGGTAAGCGTCGTCTGTTGAGAACCTGGCGGTGGCAAACTCAAGTTCCATGGCGGCTTGGCCTTCAAAACGAACGCGCTGTCGCAAGCCCGCGAGAGAAGCGGCAGCATCGAAGAGGCGTCCGGCGCTGGAAGTGCGAGGTGAATTGAGCTTGCGCTTGAGCATGGTCTTGAGCGAACGCAGCTCTGCAGGGGAAAAAGAGGCGATGGGCGCCAAGTCTCCCATTTCGAAAACTGCCTCGCCAAAGGCCTCGTAGAGCAGACCAAGCGCCGTCCGGCGCGGTTCCTTAACCGCTTGCTCCCCACCTGGCAGGGGAAAGGGGCGCAGGTGTGCGAACCGTTCAGAGCCTGGTTGCAGAACCACAAAAAACTCACCACCCCAAACCGTGTTGTCGAGTCCGTAGCCGGTGCCGTCCCAGGAGACCCCGAGGAGGGGCGGTTCGAGGTCGTTTTCGGCCATGCAGGAAAGGATATGGGCGAGGTGATGTTGAACGCCAACATAGCGGGGAACTACAGGGGAGTCTGCCACATGTGCTACAACCGTAAACTGCCGAGGATTCTCCCTCTCCTCTTTAGAAGCGGAGAGGGCCGGGGAGAGGGGTTCCTCTCTGTTTAGTCCATCCCGCTGTCCTCCCAGTAATGCGCCCGCAGGTGCTGCGTTCGGACCAGTCGATACGAGTTCTCGAGCGAACCGGGTCGAGAGGTAGTCGGGATGTTCGTCTGCGGCGATGGTTGTGGGAAGTGTTCCGTACAGCCTTTCGAAATCTTCAATCACGCCGCAAAACGCGCGATAGGCAAGGTCGGTTTCCAAATCGCCGATGTGCTGGCTGATGAAGACCTGGGACCCCACGGAGAGCGCCACGGTATTTTTCAAGTGCGCCCCGACCCCCAGAACACTGGCCGAGGCCCCGCTGCGGAGTTGTATCGGCAGGGGGGCGTAGCCCCGGGCTCGGCGCAGGACCAACTCGCGTCCGGCCATGATACGGGCGATGGAATCATCGACGTGTCGGACAATGGGGCGATTGTGAACCAGGAACAAGTCGGCCACGTTGCCCAGCCGTTCCAGGGCGTCGTGTTCGTCGGTGCAAATTGGCTCATCACTCAGGTTGCCGCTCGTGGCAACGATGGGAAAACCCAGCACGGCCAAAAGCAAATGATGCAGTGGCGTGTAGGGGAGCATTACCCCGAGATACGGATTGTGGGGGGCAATCGACGCTGCCAAGGGCGGTGTGTCCATCGCCAACTGCCCCCGGCGCCGGAGCAAAACAATCGGGCATTCGGGGGAACGGAGGAGGCGTTCTTCGAGTGGGGCGACTTCGCATTGTGTCTTTACTGCCTCAACGGAAGGGAATATCAGCGCGAAAGGCTTTTCTTCGCGCTGTTTAAGCTCGCGCAAACGGGCCACAGCGCTTTCATCGTGAGCCGCAACAAGCAGGTGAAAACCACCCAGGCCCTTTAGAGCCAGGATTTGCCCTGAACGGATGGCGTCGGCTGCCATCGCGAGAGTTGCATGGGTGGGATTAGGGGAAATGGGGTGCGCTGCGCCCGAGGACGGGCGCACTCCGGTGGGGGCGGGGTTGCTGCGCCCGAGGACCTTTCGCGCCTTGTCCCACAGCTCGATGCGCGGCCCGCACACCGGGCAGGCATTGGGCTGGGCATGAAAGCGCCGGTCGCGCGGGTCTTCGTATTCGGCCTGGCATTGCGGGCACATGCGGAAAGCCTTCATCGAGGTGTTCGCGCGGTCGTAAGGGAGCGACTCGATGATGCTAAAGCGCGGTCCGCAGTTGGTGCAATTGGTGAATGGATAAAAGTAACGGCGGTTGGCCGGGTCAAAAATTTCCCGCGCGCAATCGGGGCAGGTGGCGATATCGGGGAGAACCAAAGCGGTCCTGGGTCCAACCGAGTCGCTCTGGCGGATTTCGAACGAGCCATAGCCGGCCGGGTCCAGCCAGGAGGCCTCAAGGCTCTGAACGAAACTGCGCGGGGGCTTCTCGGTTTCAATGCGCAGGAGAAATCTTTCAAGCTGTGCGCGGGGACCTTCGACTTCGATCAAGACGCCCTGGGCCGAGTTGTTCACCCAGCCTCGCAGGGTCTGTTCGGTTGCCAGCCGGAAAATAAAAGGCCGAAAACCAACGCCTTGGACGGCGCCACGGACCGAGACCCGGAGCCGCCCTTCGCGGGCGCCTGCGCCTTTGAAGGTCAGTCCAGACGGACGCACGATTCCATCTCCCGGATTGAATTCGGCCTGCATGGGTCTCGTTACTGAGGATCCCCACTAAGCCTTTCTCTAAGAATTTCTTTAAATTGCTCGATTCCCTGGTCGAAGGCCGCCGCGATGGGCAGCACCGGCGTTTTGCGGATATGGCGTTTGAATGTTTTGAGATTCGCCTCGGCGGCGGGCTCGTCCATTTTATTGGCGACCACCAGGCGCGGCTTTTCCAGCAGGGCGGGGTCGTAGAGTTCGAGTTCGTTGAGCAAGTTTTTGTAGTCGTCCCACGGCGCGCGGCCATCCTGGGCGGCCATATCGATCAAGGTCACGAGGAGTTTGCATCGTTCGATGTGTCGCAAGAATTCGTGTCCCAGGCCCACGTTGCGGTGAGCGCCTTCGATAAGGCCCGGCACATCGCATACCGTAAGGCGATGAAAGTCCGGGAATTCGACGATGCCGATTTGAGGGTGCAAGGTGGTGAAGGGGTAGGGGGCGACTTTAGGGCGCGCGTGGGAGATGGCGGTCAGCAAGGTGGATTTGCCCGCATTGGGGTAGCCCACCAGACCGACATCGGCGATAATCCGCAATTCGAAAAGGAAATCGCCTTCTTCGCCGGGTTCGCCCGGCTGAGCGAATCGGGGCGTCTGGCGGGCGGCGGTAGCAAAATTGCGGTTCCCCAAACCGCCCCGTCCGCCCTTAGCCAGAACAAAGCGCTGGCCATGGGCGGTCAGGTCGACGGCCAGGTCCCCTTTTGATTTCAATGAGAGAGAAGCCGGCGAGGGAGCGGCCTGTTCTTCGAGGTCCACCTCGATGGCCCGGGCGCTGGCGCCGGTGCGCAATAGCCCGCGGCGGCTGGAGCTGGCGCGAAAAGAGGCTGGGCTGGAGGAATCGGGTGGATCCGGTTCAGATTCAGGGGCCGTACTGCCGGGCAATCGCCAAACCAGGGTGCCGCAGGGGACTTTGATCAGCAGGTCCTTGCCCGCGTGGCCGTCCATGCCCTTGCCCATGCCCCCCTCGCCTTCCTGCGCAATGAGGCGGGGCTGATAGTATTGGGCTATCAGATTATTGAGGTCGTGGTCGGCCTCCAGGATAACGTCTCCTCCGCGCCCGCCGTTACCACCGCTCGGACCGCCTTTCGGCCGGTACTTTTCCCGTTGAAAGGCCACGCAGCCTTTGCCGCCATGGCCGGCTCGGGCATAAACTTTTATTTCATCGATAAACATCCGAAAGGGCCAAAGAGAAAAGCAGGGCCAATGACAAGGTCGGTTCCAAACCTTTGCAGGAGACGACGTATGATCAAGATTGACTGCCGCCGCCTTTGCCTCACCGGAAGTTGCTAATCAGAGACTCCTTACGTCGTCTCCTACACTCAGGAATGACGGCTCGTTGCTTCGTTGATCCAGGCTTACCCCGCAGCCGGTCCAGCCGCTGGTTCCTTCGCGGCACCCACGGTTTCCGCTTTGACATTCACGCGGCGCCCGTCCTTATCAAAATTAACCTTCCCATCAGCTAACGCATAGAGCGTCCAATCCCGTCCGGTCCCAACATTTTTTCCGGCAACGAATTTAGTGCCGCGCTGGCGGACCAGGATGCTGCCGGCGGTGACCGCCTCGCCTCCATACCGCTTGACCCCAAGCCGTTTGCTGACGCTGTCGCGTCCGTTACGGACGCTGCCTTGACCTTTCTTATGTGCCATAAAATCTGGAAAATGGGATGTGACTGCCGGCTGTGGCAGCAGGGACGTTTATTGGCTTTTGATCTCTTTGATTTTCACGAGCGTCAGTTCCTGCCGATGGCCGATGGTTTTATGATAACCTTTGCGCCGTTTCATCTTAAAGGCAATTTTCTTTTCGCCCCGGATATGCTCGACCACATCAGCCACGACCGTGGCATTAGCGATGGTTGGAGCGCCGACGGAGAGCTTGCCCTCGTTATTGAGCAACAGGACCCGGTCAAAAGTCACCGGCTGCCCGGCTTCGATGTCGAGCCGCTCGATTTGGACCGTATCACCCGCGGTGACACGGTACTGTTTGCTTCCTGTTTCTAAGACTGCGTACATAAAAAAGTTCCCGCCAAAATGGGGGCAGTGAATAAACCAGAACCTGCCATCTATGTCAACGGCCTATTTTCGAACCGCTAACCCCGTAACACCGTAAAACGCTAATGAACGCACGACAGAATTCTTCAGGGCAGTGCGACTCATTACACACCCCCGCTTCAGGGTCGCTTCAGCGGGGTGTCGGCGAGTCCGAGTGGCAAAGAAAACCGTTTTCAATTTTCAACGGTTTCCTGCCTTGCGCTCGCGGCCACTAACAATTATGCCTCTCCAGTGTCTGCGTACTTTGGAGCTTGCCGCGCCCGGTACGGGCGCACGCCAATGCGTTCCTCTGCCGTTTTTCTTATCGCCCTTTTCATCGCGCTCGCTGCTTGCGCCGCCCAGCCCGCCCCCGCCTTTTTCGGCGCGGCGCCCGGGGCCCTCCTGGAAACCAAATCGCGGTTGGCTCGCGGCGACCCCTCCCTCGCCCTCGCCATCGAGAAACTCAAGCTGGACGCCCACCGCGCGCTCGAGGTCCACCCGCCTTCCGTGATGGATAAAACCTCGCTCCCACCCAGCGGTGACAAACACGATTACCTTAGCGTCGGCCCTTATTTTTGGCCCGACCCGGCAAGCTCGAACGGCCTGCCTTACATCCGCCACGATGGCCGGGTCAACCCGCACACCCGTGGCGGCGCCTTCGACCACCGCTCGATTGGCCGCATGGGCGGCTTGGTCGAGACCCTCGCCCTGGCTTATTACTTCACCGGGAATGAGGCCTACGCCCAGTGCGCGGCGCTCTGCCTGCGCGCATGGTTCCTCGACCCAGCCACCCGGATGAACCCCAACTTCAACTACGCCCAAGCCGTCCCCGGCATCACCGAGGGGCGCGGCACGGGCATTATCGAGGCGCGCGGCATTGCCCAGGCCGCCGACGCCGCCCAGTTGCTCGCCGGTTCCCCGGCCTGGACCGCCCAGTCCGATGCCGCCCTCAAGGTGTGGCTCAATTCGTTTCTCGATTGGCTGTTGACCAGCAAGAACGGGCGCGCCGAGGCCGCCGCGCGCAATAACCACGGCACATTTTATGACGCCCTGGTGGTCCGCCTGGCCCTGGTGCTGGGCAAAACGAAACTCGCGCGCGCAGTGGCCGAGGCGGCAAAAGAAAAGCGCATCGCCGCCCCAATTTTGCCGGATGGCCGGCAGCCCCGCGAGTTGGCCCGCACGGCGTCGCTGGGGTATTGCCGGTTCAATACCGAGGCCCTGTTCGAATTGGCCACCCTCGCCCAATATACAGCCGTGGATTTGTGGCATTACCAAACCCCGGATGGACGCTCGATGCGCAAGGCGCTCGATTTCCTGCTGCCCTTCATTGGCCCGGGCGCAAAGCCCTGGCCTTACCAGCAAATCCGCCGCATCAACGCCGCTGATTTCGCACCGCTCCTGCGCCAGGCCGCCCTCGCTTACGGCGATCCCGTCTTCGAGGCGCTCCTTCATAAGCTCCCCGGCGCCGATTCGAGCCGCTTCCAACTCCTATGCCCATCCGTTGGGCCGCAAAATTAAAATTGAACTGGTGCCGGAGAATTGCGATGCAGCGGCCTCGGTTCCGGGTGGGTTGTGCATTGAGGCCCGCGCTCTGCCGCAGGCAATTCGATCCAGAAGCGGCTGCCTGTGCGGCCATCGGACTCAACCCCCACCGTGCCGCCCATTTTTTCCACTGACCTGCGCACGATAGCCAGCCCCAGGCCGGTGCCCTCGAACTTCTCCTGCGAGTGGAGTCGCACGAATAGCCGGAATAACCGTCCCTGGTGCGCTGGCTTAATCCCAATCCCATTGTCCTCAACCCATAGGCGCACGCGCTCGCCCCGCAATTCGGTCCAAAGCCGCACGCGCGGCGCAATGCCGCTGGCGACGAATTTAACCGAGTTGTGAAGCAGGTTCGAGAGCACCTGGCTCAGGGACGACTCATGGCCGAGCACGGGCAGCAATGGGCGATCGAGGGTGATGCGCGCGTGTGGGGCGTGCAATTTGGCAAATTGGCCGACGAGTTCGCGCGCGAAGGAATCCAGAGCCACTGGACAGAGCTGTGGCCCGAGGCGGCCAAGCCGGCTGTAGCTCAGAATGTCCTGAATGAGCCGGTCCATCCTCAGGCTGCTGCGAACAATGCACTCGAGGAACTCTCTGCCCCGCCCATCCAATCGCTCGCTGTAATCTTCTTGAACGGCCTTTGCAAAACCTTGCATCGCGCGCAACGGGGCGCGCAGGTCGTGCGAGATGCTGTAAGAAAACTCCTCCATCTGCCTAAGGGCCTCACGCAGAGACGCCGTGCGCTCCTGCACGCGCTGTTCCAGGGCCTCATTTAGCCTGGCCAGTTGCGCCCGGCCCCGCTCCGCCTCGGCCAATTCCATCCGCGAACGAACCAGCTCTTCGCGTTGTTTTTCGGTTTCCCGCGCGCTCCGTAATTGCAGAGTCATCCAATCCAACTCAGCCGCCGGGCTGATGCGTTCTCCGGCAATGGGACTCGCCAAACTGCTTGGTTCAGAGGCCCTGTTATGACTGCCGAGGATTAATGGAGCCCGGTAAAACCAATTCCGGCAGAATTCCTCTCCCAGGACCGCCACCGGATGGGTGTGAAGGGCTGCCAGCAGAATCTCGGGCCCCAGCCATGAGAGATTGTACTGACAAATCATGCGCGAAGGGAATTCGCGCAAAAGCAATTCGTTGAGCATGGCCTCCCAGAGCTCCAGTTCCCCGGCGCTAATCGACGGGCCGAGTATCCAGGTCATTTCCACCGCAAAGCGAATCCCCTTAAACCCAGCCGCCGCTGCCTCATCAATCAGGGCACGAACCTGGCGGGCCTTTTTGGAAGCATCAAGAGCGCCCGGCTGGCGCCATTCCGCGCGTGTCCAAAGTCTCAGGCGATCCTTGGCGCGCGCTGCGGCAACGTCGATGCCATTGTGCTCGAGGTCCGACGAGAGTTGCTCGACAGGCTGGTCATCGGCGATATAGATGACCTGTTCATCGCGGGCGAGGCCTTCGTGGATGTAGGGAACCAGGACCGGCAGTTGCTCGGCAGGCTCTTTCTCGTAAAACAAGCAAAGATGCTCGCCCGGCTTCAGGTTTGAAAGTTCGAAGGTTAAATCAGGTCTTATAATGCTCATCAGCCCTCCTCAAAGGCGGTCCGATCCGTTCCCCTCCGTAGCATAAAGGCAGATCGGGCGAAATCATCCGGGGTTAGATCCTACCCTGCTGCACGGCGGCTGCCGCACACCTCGGCAACCACGCCGGTCGGAGACGCCGGAGGAAGCCTGCCGCGTGCTATCACCGGCGGCTGGGAGGGCCAAACCGCCGGCTGACCCAAGTCGATGGCGAAGACTGGCAATCACACGGCAACACGGCAACACGGCAACACGGCAATTAAAATGCTCTTGACATCTGATTGTACCTTGCCATGCTTAAGAAGCTCTTTTTTTGCTGTGGATGCGCTTCATAAGCAGGCCGTTCGGCTCGCGTCAAGGCCCTTGCGAGTTATCGCCGCAAGTGCTGACCAAAGCACGCGACTTGCCATCGAGCAAGTTGTCAAGGGGCAGACGCCTTCCGGCTCGTTTGAGATCTATCCGAGTCCGTCCGAGGTGTTGCGCCAGCCAAAATCCCCTCCTCCCACCCTTGTGCTGGTTGATTTCTCCAGGGGCGGGGCTTCAATGGCCAGATTTGTCGGCAAGGTCAGATGCTTGTTTCAAGATATTCCGGTTATCGCGCTCGTCCCCACCGGAGAGGAGAGTTCGATCCTGCCGCTCCTGATGGCCGGCGCAATGGGATGTTTGGTTAAACCGGTTGGTACGGCAGATTTGGCGATGGCAGTCGCTCAGGTAACTCACGGACGACTCGTGTTATGCAAAGAATCTGAGCGGGTGCTCGTCGGATGGCTCCATCGTATGGGCCGCTGGGGTGACCAGCTTGGTCTTACCCCGCGGGAAAGGGAGGTTATGGCCTTTCTGGCCGAGGGGCTAAATCATAAGGAAGTTGGCAAACGCATGGGCATCTCCGCCGAGACCGTTCACGCGCATCTGGTCAAGATATTTAAAAAGCTCGGCGCGCATGATGCGACACAAGCAATCAGAAGCTTTTTGCACTAACCCTAGCAGAAATGCTGAAAATCTAACCCAAAAATAACCCCTCTGGACTCTCGACCTCTGGCGCTGACTGTGCTTTTATGGGAGCGTTGCGATGAGCTTTCGGATTCAAGCGCCGCCTTTGTCCGGCCGCCGATGGTCGCCTTCTCGGGGAACTCAAGGGTGCGGAACGGCGCGGGGCTCCATGCGAGTCTGGTTCGGCGGTTCTTGTTTGGTTTTGGCGTTCATGGTCCTCTCTGTACGCATGGCTGGCGCAGATGAGACCTCTCGGATGGACCAAGCTGCGGGGGGTGATTCCGAGAACGTGAAGGCGTTCAAATCCTTTACGGAATCACCGCCAATTATCCTAAGTCTCACAGCACGTGTGCACATTCGCGGAACTTCGTATGGCTTACTGGACCATGATATCACGAACATCACCTTGCTGGCCGACAAGCTCAAGGAACCGCCGGACGCTATTTCCCAATATTTGCGGACAAATTTATCCAGGATGGCCTCGCGGTTACTATCCAACTATGACGGTACCAAGCCGCAGGCCGAACTGCAGAACCTTTTGGTTCGAGACATTAATAGCACCATTTTCAGCACCTCGCTGTACGAAACCCAGCGGTTCGCACGAGTAAGACTTTCTCCGCAGGCCGCTGGAATGCTCGGCAAAAAGCTGGTCGGGCCTGATTTGGCCAAGTTGAACCGTTTGCTGCTCTTTGATGCTTTCAACGGCGAGATTGCCAACGCGGGTCGTTCGTTCGAGAGGAATTTGGTGATGGAGATGCGGTATCAGAAGAACGCATTTTTTGTGAAGATTGCGCTGAATCGGGAGGAACTTCTCGCGTCACATGTCAGAAGCGTCAATTACAACCAGCAGGTCGCCGGTTTCAAGGTTTACGATTCGCTTGCGGCCGGTTGGTTTGACAAGGATTGCTGGCGCATCGTCAACGGATGGTTGACGTTGGACACGCTTCCGGACGGCTCTGACCATTTTCCCGAGATTGTTATTCTGCCTCTGGTTCTGCCATCAAGGGTGTTGAACATGGGTTTGCCAGCGCTTGGACCAGCGACTGTGAAGTGGTCCGGTAACTCTACTCAGGGAACCGACTGGCTTGGTCGGGTTTTTAAGGCCAAGTTGCAGGTGAATGGGAGTGGCCGGCCGACCGGCTTGTCGATTGAGTACCCCCAAGAGCAACCGCATGCCGGGCGCAGTTTGAACTCGCAGATTGAA
>DASYZB010000141.1 GCA_035946615.1 Verrucomicrobiia bacterium | reverse complement strand
CCCCGACCAAAAATAAATATTCTTCGCATTACCCATCACCGCGTTGTTCACAATCGTATTGTCCGATGAAGGCGGACTGTAGGTTTCATCTCCCAAGGCAATCCCGGCTTGCGAGACATTCGAGCAGACATTGCCCGGTGTGCAGTACACCAGGTTGCCGCGGCAAACACTGAATTTGGTGTCGGAGAGGTAAATGTTAAGCTGGTTATCATAAACAGTGTTGCTCTCGATCAGCGTGTTCTGCGCCTCGAACGTCGATAACCCTTCGCCCCAGTTGTTCCAAACCTGGTTGTTCCGCAGGGTCACATTGTTGGCCCCGCGCGCCGCGCTCAATCCCGTGGACCACCCCCCTCGCAACTGCTGAAATTGCTCGTTCGACTTCGCGTTGTAGTACACCTGACACCCCTGCACCAGGCTGTAGCTGGCTGACCCGCTCACGATTATCCCATTCTCCATGTTGGACTGCGAGTTAACCCCCAGCGCCTGGTCGTAAGGCCCCGTAAGCGCCAACCCCACCCAATTGCTGCGCTTTATCGTGATGTTCTGCACCACCGCATTGCTGCCCTCTACCAGGAACAGATTTCCCCACGATGATGACGGATTTGTGTACACACCATCCATGACAACTGTCTCCCCGGGATAGCCCGAGATCGTCACGGGCGACGCCGCCGTGCCCGAGGACGGCGCCCACGCGGTTTGATAATAAGTGCCCCCGCGCACATACAACGTGTCGCCTGGCTGCAAAACGCCCGCCCCTTTGGTTACTGTCTCAAAAGGGCTTCCTATTGTCCCAGGGTTCGAATCGTTTCCATCGGTTGCCACATAGTATGTCGCGCCAAAAAGCAATCCTGCCCCCCAAAAAAACCAAGCCCCCACCACTAGCGCAAAGATTGCCCTCGTTCGTAAAGGTGTCATGTTGCGGTTCATGCTGACATTTTCGTGCCCTTCAAATCCAGCATGAAACATGCCCGCTCGAATCACCCATCCATGCAATTTCAGCCTGTTTTTAGCGTCTTTCTTCTATTCCCAGGAAAATTCTGGGACACTCTTCGTTGTCTTTTAGCCGACACTCCGTGCCCGTCAATTCGTCGCCGGTTTTCCTTCCGGCCAATTGATCTCGTCATGTTTTATCATCGCCGGGCCGGCGAGGCCCGTTGCCTGCCGGCTCGGCGATTCTTTTCTCCGCCCCTAAATATCCTGGTTCGAGCCTGTCCCGCCCTTGTTCCCATTGCCGCTCTGCGTGGCAATCCCCGGAAGAGACACCGTTTCGCCTTTGTAATAATCCGCGCTATACTGGTAGTAATAATCTGTGGACTGGGACGCCCGATTGTAAATAAGACCCAGCACCTTTACCTTCCTCTTGCTCAACCGTTCCAGCGCCTCACGAATCATCCGCGCCGACGTGTAGGAGGCGCGGACCACCAGGAACGTTCCTTGGGTTTTTGCTCCAAGACTCCCGGCGTCGTCTGTGGCCAATACCGGCGCTGTATCAATCAATATGTAATCGTAATGCGCCCGTAGCTCTTCCAGCATCCGTTCCATTGCACCCAGGAGAAAGAGTTCCGAACCACTCGCCTCAGATTCCCCGGCTGGTAAAAGCCACAGATTTGCCTGTGATGTCGCCACAATGGCTTCCATTGCTGTTCTCTTTTTGCCAAGCACTTCTCTCAACCCGGGACTGAGCTGGACCCCAAAAATCTTGTGCATCGAGCTGCGTCTCACATCCGCATCGATAATCAATACCCGCTCGCCGGCCAGCGCCAGCGTCGCGCCAAGGTTCGCTGTGACCGTTGTCTTGCCTTCCTTGGGCACGGCGCTCGTGACCATGATCACCCTCGGGCCCGCCGGCAGTTCCGACATACACAGCAGATGCGAACGCAGATTGCGAAACGATTCGGTGAATGAATGTTGCTCCTCCGGCGGGCAAAGCAGCCTGCCACCCCCGCCGCTCCAACCCAAGCGGCTCTCCGGGACTTGTCCAACAACCTCCTCCGGCAGGTGCAGGCTCAGTTCAGTCGCCGAACTAAAACGATCGTCCGCCGCCGAAAGCACCAGCAACAACGCCAAACCGGCCACCAATCCCGCCAGCACACCCGCAGCCGCAAATTTGTATTTGCTTAATGTCGGGCGGGCCGCGGAGGCTGGCGCAAGTTGCGTGAGCGCTTCCCGTTCCAGCCCCTTGGTGATATCGACCGTCTGCACCAGGCTTAGAAGCCGGCTGTAAAGCGCATTGCACCGCTCCAATTCCTGCTTCATCCGGTCGTGCTGCGCCAGTTTCCGGCTCGCCTCAAGCGCGTTGGTTTGCCAAGTCCGATATTGCGCCTCTAAATTCTCAACCTGCAGTTCCAGAGACTTCTTCCGGTTCGTCATCTGGGCCAGGGCTTGTTGCTCCCCTTGCTGCTTCAATGTGTCGAGCAATTGTTCCAACCCCGCTATCTCCTGGTTCATTTTGACCATCTTTGAATGCGTCGGACGCAGCACCTTGGCGAAATCATCCCGCTTTGCCTTCAATAATTCGAGTTGCTGCAGCGCGGCGAAATAGCCTGATTGCTGCGCAGCCCCGCTCGAAGCCAACCCCTGCGCCGCTTGCTCTCCAGGAACCGACAAACCCGTTGATGTCCCAACCGGCGCTTGCGCAATGTCCTTCCATTGCTCCGGAGTCAACAGTTCCAGCAGGCGATGTTCCGTCCGGAAATCGGACAATTGTGTATTCAGCCTAGCCAAATGGCTCCCGGCGCTCAACCCGCTCTCCGTTAAGAAGGAGATATTGTTTGAGCTCTCAAAAGCGCTGAGTTCCCGCTCCCTATCCGCAATCTGTTGCTCCTGCTGGCTGATCTGCTCCGTGATGCTCGAAAGGGCATTGGCCGATGTCTTCCTCCGTTCCTCACTCTTGAAGCTCAGGTACTCGCCAACCACCGCGTCCACGAAAAACTGCGTGGCGCCCGGGAAAGCGCCCGTGGCGCTGACCTCCAGAGTCGAGCTCTTGGGAGAACTCTTCACCGCCAGCTCAAATGGCCTTTCCCCCGGCGCCTGGCCCGGAAATCGCGCGCGCACCTTCTCCAACGCCCGGCTCTGTATCAGCCGGCTCTTGAGCAGTTCCGCCTGCGTCCCCATGTAGCCGCTCAATTCTTCCGAGTACAGCCGCGCTCCTTCCGGCAGTTCCAGTTTGTCGCCCAGCCATAAAATGGCTTGCGACCGGTAACTCCGCGGCGTCATCGCGGAAAAAATGACCCCCGGCACCCCGCAGACGATCAAACTGACGACCGGCACCCACCACCATTTGCGTAAGACGTTCCAATACCGCCGTCCCTGGGCGCGAAGCAGCGTCGCTTGCGCAAACCGGTCGGGAACTACCGGCTCAGGATGATGATTATCCAGGCTCATAGCAGTGGACCCCAGTTCCGCCGATCAGTAAAAATTAACCGCCCGTGCAGGCACATAAATCAAATCCTCCGATACAACCGGCACATCCAAGTCTGTCCTTCCCTTCTCCCAAATCTCCGTCACGTTCACATAAATGGTTTTCCCTGGCTTCCCATGCGCCCCCGCCCGAACTACGCGCACTCGCTTTTTATCCGCAAAGTCCGTGAACCCCCCCGCTTTGAGAATTGCCTTGCTCACCGTCCAGGTTTCGCCTGCGGGAATCTCCTGTGGCCCCGTTACTTTCACCTGTCCGACCACATAGACCTTGCGTCCGCTGAGCGTCTTGTTGAGCTGATCGATCCCAATGATGACCGTCGCTTTGTAGTAAGTGGTTTTCTCGAGCTTGGACTTTATCTCCCGTGCCACCTCTCCACAGGTCTTTCCCACCGCCATCACCAGCCCCAACTCCGGCACGTCCAACTCTCCCGCATCCGTAACCGTCAGCAGCTTCGCGTCCTCCTGGTCCTGCAATACGCGGAAACTGACCCGATCCCCCACCGCCAGCCTCTGTTTCTCATCCAACCCGTCCATCGCCCCGGCCAAAATCACGTGCCCCGGCTCATTGGTTCCAATCTCCCCTGACTGCGGACCCTGCGCGGTGGATGCGTCCGCCGCAAATGCCGCCCCAGCCACCAGGCTCATGACTATCAGCACTCCCAATAAAACGCACAGCCGATATCTCGAAAACACTCCTCCACCGTTCGTTCTCGAATTCACATCAAACGCTCCCTCTCCCTTCGGCAGAAGACAGGGCTGATGTCTTCCCACATCTGCCATCCTCGCTGCATTTTCCACTTTCATCTCTTTCAGAACTGATACGTTGCCTCTAGCGTCACCCTGTCCTGGCTGAACCCATACGCCACAATATCCGAATCTTTTAATCGATAATCGTAGCTCAGCCCCAACCGCCAATTCTGGGTCAGCGTGTACGCAGCGCCTATCCCGCCACTGACATAATCAAACGTCTCATGATACAGCGATGGTACTCCCGAGTTGTATGACTCCGTGTAATGCGTATATCCCAGGTACGGCGCAACGCGCAGCGCCTGGGTGGCATTCCACGTCAGCGCGTACGTCACGTGCGTCCCCTCCAGGTTTGCTGCATTAATCCCAACCTCATTGTCGTGCGACACAACCAGCGAGTGGCTGAAAAACTTGTTGATCGTCTGATCCAGGTTCACATAGGCGTAGAATGTGTTAAACCCGCCCAGCCCATACTGGCTGTCCAGGTCCGAGTCGTATTGCACCCTCTGGTACCCAGCCCCCACCTTCACATTGATATAATCGGTCAGCTTCAACTTTAGCGCCGGCCCCAACCCCGCCCGCCAATGGTCGTTGTAACGCACATTATCGAATTGGTTCCAACTCCCGGCAGCCTCCATGCCAACCGACGCCCTGGGCATCACAGAGAGAAAGGCGTCTGCGTTGAAAATCTCCGAGTGCCGATCAATGAAATTGAAGGCAGACCCATTGGATAACAGGTCCTCATGATGATACCCCGCATCCACGACCAAGTCGTGCAAATCCCAAGTCGCCGACGCCCCCGCCCGATTATCGAACCGTGCAAAACGCCCCGTATCGTACACATTGAAAAACTGTCCGCCTGTTTCAAAAAACGGAAGTTCCTGGTATGAAAAGACCTCGCTCAGAGTGATGCGAAAATCGCCGGTATAAATGTGAAACTCCAAATCCGAGTTGGGATTGATCGTCGGCGTGGAACTGTTCAGGTCGCTGTTTTTGAAATAATGGTAGTATTCCAAGCCTAGGTTGACCGAAAGCGTGTTCAATTGTCCAATCGGGAAAAACGCCCCCGCATTGACCTCGGGCGCCAGGATGAAATCATCCCGTGCGTTCTCGTGGGTCAAATAGACGTTATCAACATAAATCCCCTGCGCGCCCGCGCTCAAATTGATCCCTCCCCCTCCCAAACGGATATTGTACCGGCTCGGCACGCCCGCTTGCGCCTGCGCCTCGGCTGCCGCCTCGCTCGCCACCGACTGGCCTTCTTGCTGCCCTCTGCACTCCTGGCCCTGTTCGAGCAACGCCAGCATGCCAAGTGCAGGAGCTAAGAGGAGCTTTGAAGAAAGAGTGCTCACATCGATGTCAAATCCTTCGCGGTTAATTCCTCCAATCCCAAGGGATGGAACTCTTTCGGGAGCCGATCTTTAACCTTGCTCGGCACATGAATCCCATGATCCGCCTGGTAAGTGGTTCTTTTCACTCCCGCCTCGTATTCGAACCGGCACATCAGTTTTTCAAGTCCAGACACAACAAAACTCCGATAAATTCATAGCGCAAACCCTTCGCCTGGAACTGCTTTTTACCTACCAAAGGATTCGTGATTCGTCAAGGCGGTTTTAGTCGTTGCTAATGCAAACCTTATCGGGAAAAGTACGTACTGATTTTACCCTAGTCCCTAAAATGACTGCGACTCGTCATTGCCGTTTTCGACCGCAATCTCCTCCCCACCTCGTGCTCCCCAGCTGCGCATCTTGTGCAATCTCCACCAGATATACAGAATCAGTGCCGTGTTAAACACCGCCCCCGCCACACTCAGCGTGATGACTGTGTAAATTGGCAATAACCACTTCCCACCGGCAATTAAAACACCGACCCGCGTCGCCAATAAACCCAGGTCGTAAAAAAACAAATCACGCTGCAGCCGCAGAATTCGCAGTGACAGCGCTGCCGGCACATTGCAAAAAGCGGGCATCAACCAAAGCAGCAGCCATCTGCCGTAATGGCCCGCCTCCCGCCACTGCTGGCCAAAAACAAATCCAAACACTGCGGGCGCGGCAAGAAATCCAATAACCGCTGGAACGACAATGATCGCTGCCAGCGCGCCCGTGGACTTTAAAAAGGGCGCGTACAAATCCCCGCCATTGGCTTTTATCTGGCTAAGTCGTTGAAAGAGCACCTGGCGCGTGGAGGTTAAAACGAAATTCATCGGAACCTGCAAGAGCCTCATGCCAAAAGCGTAATACCCCGCCACCTCCACACCGTAATAATGCGCCAGGGCCAGCACCGGGACACCCTGCGACAACGCATTCATCACGTTTTGCGGTGTGCCGTAAATGGCGAATTCCTTGTATTCAAGGGCCTTGTGCCATAACGCGCGCCAATGCGCCGCTGCTCGAATCATGGCAGCGCTCTGACGGCATGCTGCCCACCCCAGAAATACCGCGGCAGAGGCATCGGCAAGCACCCCTGCTGCTATCAAACCTGCCCCGCCAACCCCAGCTAATCCCCCCCCAGTTTGCGCCGCGCAGTTCATCGAGGATCGCAGGACCTGCGATTGCGAAGTCCTCTTGAACGCCTTCACCCGCGCGCACCACGACGCCAGCGATTGGCTCATCCCCAACAGCAGAACCGAAATCGGCACAAACCACACCAGCCGCCCCAAACCGCCTAAGCCGATTAACTTCAACACCGGACCGGAAGCAACTAGACAGAAGACCGCCGTCCCGGAAGCAATCAAAACCGCCGCCCCGCAGGCCACCAGCAGGAGCGGCGCTGCCTCTCGATCCTCCTTGGGCAACATGACCGTATCGGAATAATTGAGAGTCACCGCCGCGACGATCACCATTGTCAGGGACAAATACGCCCCAAATTCGCCAAAGTCCGGCGGCCCGTACAACCGGCTCAAAATGGGTGAGAACAAGAACCCGATCAGTTGCGCAACCGCAGTTCCGGTCATCACCACAAACACATTGCGGAAAAAGGCCGGCCCAACCAATTCCTTCAGCCGCGCTATGCCCCATGTCCTTGCCGTTTCCACTCAAGTCTCAGCGTTAGATTCGGCTTTGACCTTATCCCTTCCAATTCTACAGGCAACATTGAAGCCGAACGAGTGGCGGTGCATTATGGAAGTACGGATGTGTTCCAGTTTGGTCCACGCCCAGAAACGCGGCGCCAAGGCCGCCTTGATAAACACCCGGCCGCGGCTCGCGAATGGATAGAGGATGCATCTCTTCGGCGATATGCCCCGCACTCCAGGGGCTTCGCCCAAGCAGAAATGCGCCTTTTTCTATCTTCGCGTAATGCGCTGGGCCATCTTTGGCTGCTGGCCCGTGCTACTTTTTATCCCAGTTGTGGTCTTTGACGATTTTTTCGAGTTGAGCTTTGCCTTCGTAATCTTCGGGGATGATGTCCCATTTGGCGAGGTAACGGGACACATCGCGCAGGTGTTTGATCTCATCTTTCCTGGCCGCCAGCTTGTCTTCAGGGAGCTGCTGCAAATCGGATAGGTACTGGGTGGCCAGGTCCCCTGCCCTTTGGGCTGCCGCATCATCTCTGTCGTACACGAGGGACTCGGACAACCGCAGCAATTCAGGGAGAGGGTCTGAAGGGTTTTTGAGCTGGTCGGCTTGCTGGCGGAGCATGGCGGCAATTTCCTTGCGTTTGGCCATGGTGGCTTCGGTGGTCAGATAGCCATCCGTGCCGCCTTCGATGGCATTGGGGGGGAGCGGGCGATACCAGATATTGCGATAGCGCACCGGGTTTCCATGGTCCTGGAGTTTGAGCGGCCCCGCCTCCGGGAAGGGCTCAGGTTTGGCACGGCGCATATGGCCAGTAGGGCCTTCGAGCCGGGTATGGTCCTGAAGCAAAACGCCGTTAAGAAAGACGGTAACGGAGCCGGGATCGATTTCCTGGCCTTCCTTGTACAGCGGACGGCGAAAAACGATGTCATAGGACTGAAACTCGCCCGGGGGCTTCAAGGCGTTTGCCAGGGGCGGGTTAACACCGTACACGGCGCCGGCAAAACCGTCCGCATAGGTCGGGTTATTGTAGTTATCCAGCACCTGGACCTCGACAAGGCCCATGAGGAAAACGCCGCTGTTGCCGCGACCCTGGCTGTGGCCCTCGATTTTCGTCGGCGCGGCCCACTCGACGTGGAGCTGGCAATCGCCAATTTTGTCCTTTGTCCGGATGAACCCGGAGCCGGGCACGCATTCCATGGCACCATTGTTGATCACCCATTTGGTCGGAACGCCCTCCCCTTCGTCTGCTTCCCAATGACTCAGGTCGTGACCGTCGAACAGGATAATGGCGTCGGAAGGCGGTTTGCCGGGCTCTTCCTGCGTGCTGCAGGTGCCTGGCGTGACGGGTTTGGGTTGTGGCCGATTCCGGTCATGAACCGCCCAGGGATGATGCTCATCCGGCGGGTCGCCGTAAAATGCCGAGCCGGTGTCCGCTGCCTGAAGGGCGGAAGCGACCGACAAAAGGGCGCAAATCGCAAGGGTGCGGGGGTATGATTTCATAATGTATTGAGATTCATTTTGGAGGGTTGTTAGGGGTTCGGGGTTTCAAGCGCAGATGAACAATAAAGTTGGAAACTGAAACCCCACCTAAGCGGTTGATTTTCAACGCGAGTCATTTTGGCTTAGGACAAATAAGGTTCGACACCGGAGGGCATTTTTGAGGGTCAGGTCGCCGGAGGCAAGCTAATAAAGTTTGAAACCGGGGGCGCAGGGGTCTTCTGCTGGTTCAACCGCTTCCTCAAGAATCATCAACCCCTCATCGAGATGGCCGCCAAGCCGTTCTTTCAACCCCAGGAGTTGCGCCTCTCTGACCACTTGCCCGCCGATCAACTCAAAACCCGAGTCGCACATGCAGGGGCCCGATTATTTGAACGTGCTCAAAGTCACCGACCTACCCCAAGTCCTCGACATGCTCGAAGCGGCGCGCCTCACACGCGTTAGTGTGGTGTTCACGAAATGAGTGGTCAGCCTGAACAAGAGAAAACCCGGAAAACGCAGGGAGAACCTCTATTTCCTCTGTTTCCTCCTGTTCAAAAGAAGGCCACTCAATTGCTGAACATCGCATGTTTTTTGTCGCGGACCAGGTTCTTTGTATTGGGAATGGACGTGTTCTCGCGACAAAGAACTGCGCCCCGCTTGGGCGCGTTTCTTATATTCATCCAGGATGGAGGCCGTGGCCGACGCGCCGCAGCGAGTAGCGCCCAGCTCGCGCACGCGAATCAGACCGTCCAGATCCCTCACCCCGCCTGCCGCTTTGACTTGGACCTTCGCGGAAACGCTGGCTCGCATCAACTCCAGGTCCGCTTCGGTCGCCCCTTTATAGCTGTATTTCCCATCCGCTCCTTTCACAAAGCCGTAGCCGGTCGAGGTCTTGATCCAGTCAGCCTCGGCGCGTTCGGACAGCACGCAGAGTTTGCGCTTGAAATCACTGCTATTCAGACCCGCTCCCCCGCTGGTGAGGTAATCATTTTCGAAGATGACCTTCACTTTGGCCCCGCGCCGGTGCGCTTCCTCGCATACTGCCCGGATATCGCGCTCGACGTAATCCCAGTCGCCGCTGAGGGCTTTGCCGATATTGATGACCATATCGATTTCCACCGCGCCGTCGTTGCAGGCCTGCTCGGTCTCATACCGTTTGGACTCGGTGGTGCTGTTGCCGTGGGGAAAGCCGATCACCGCGCCGACTTTTACATCGGTATCTTTGAGCAACTGTGCCGCTCGTTGCACGTAGTACGGTTTGATGCATACCGACGCGACTCCGTACCTGGCGGCAAGTGCACACCCTTCCTCCAATTCCTGATCAGTCATGGTCGGATGCAGCAGGGAATGGTCGATCATTTGCGCGAGTTGTTCGTAGGTGTATTTCATATCGTTTTGGGCTGCGAATCGCTGTAAAGAGTCCACAAACACATTAAAGTCAAGGTGATCAGTCTTTCCCGCCTCTCACGCGCACCCATCGCCTGGTCTGGTGGCTCTTGTGAATCGCCTCGCACACCGCCACCTCGTAATGACCGTCTGCAGGGCTCGCGAAGAGCCGCTCGCCTCGGCCACCATTGACAATACAGGAATATACCGAGCGGAAGAGCATTTTGAAGGTGTCTGGAAAGCCTTCTACATGGCCCGGAGGATAGTCAATATACGGTGCAATGTCCGGACCGAAAACAGGGGTCCCCCGCACGGCCGTTTCGTTGGCTGTGTCCCGGTTTCCAAAATGCAAAGTCTCCGGTTCTTCGGAACACCACCAGGCGGACTTTTTCGTTCCGTAAATCTCCAGGCGAATACAGTTCTTCCGCCCGGCTGCCACCTGGGAGACGGTCAGGTTCCCGCGGGCTCCGTTGTCGAACTCAATGAGCACGCTCGCAAAATCATCCGTGGTAACGTTAAACGCAACGGATTTCCTTATGCCGTCGGCTTTAGCGAAGGTCTCCACCTCGCCCAGGGGCCGTTGGCGAGTTCGATGCCAGGTGCTGAGGTCGGCCAAAACCGATTTGATCCTGGCGCCTAGAATGAACGAAACGGTGTCCATCCAATGGGTGCCAATGTCAGCCACGGCGCGCAGCTTCCCGCCTTCCTGTGGGAGCAAACGCCAATTGTAGTCCGTGTCTTTGAAGAGCCAGTCCTGCAAGTACGACCCGTTCACGTGAATGATCTCGCCCATCCCGCCTCGGGCCACCATTTGGCGCAACTGCAGGACTGCCGGGTAGAACCGCACATTGTAATTAACGGCGAAAACGGCGCCGGTTTTTTGGGCCTTCCGGGTAATGGCGGTGGTTTCCCTGGTGTTCATCGCCAGGGGCTTTTCGCAGATGCAGTGCTTGCCTGCCTCCAGCGCGGCCAAAGCCATGGCGCAGTGCAAACGGTTTGGCACGGTAATATGCACCACATCCACCTCGGCAGAGCGCAGCATTTGGCGGAAATCCCCAAAGGCCCGGGGAATGCCAAATTTCGCGGCGGCCGCCTGCACTCGATCCGGCAAGTCGCACAAAGCGACCACTTGCACCCCCAACCGGCGCAATGCTTCCATGTGCACCGGACCGATAAAACCTGCGCCAATCACGCCCGCGCGGAGTTGGTGAATTTGTTTACTTCTGCTTGTGGCGGTCCTGTTGGTCTGAGCCACATCGGAGTGTTTCGCGGTTGATTTCACGGGCACCGATGGTGAGACGCGGGTCCTCCCGCGTCAATAGCAGGCCTGACCATCGCATGCCGACGCACGTTCGATTTTCCGAGGCACAAGTGCGGTCCTATATCGCTGGGCAGGATGCTTGGTCATCACCGGGAGCCTAACGAGCCTAACCTAACCCTGATCCGCACGTAATTTTCTGAAAAGACGAAAAAACTGCTTCTAGGCGCATTTTTTCTGTTGACATGATATAGATAGTATGTCTGTATCACACGCATGTCTGCGCGCATACCCACTCAACATAAGTCCCCCTTCGAA
>DASYZB010000140.1:0-35000 GCA_035946615.1 Verrucomicrobiia bacterium | reverse complement strand
CAACACCAACAACTTAGCTACCGGAGAATCGGCGGTCAACAGATTTCTGAAGAATTCTTTTCTTTTTTATGCCCACCAAAAAAACTTCTTCGGTCCAGAACCGGCTGGACGATAAACCCCTAATTCGCAGGAACTTGAAAGAACAGAAGCGGAAGACAGGTGCAAGCTCAGATTGGGTTGGATGAGCGCGCTTCTGTTAAATCATAAAGTCCGGAGGGCCCAACAGCGTTTTCTGCAGCGCGCGCGAGCGGTCGCACAAGTCGGCAATCGTCACGCGTTCGGCTGTTTTGACTATCGCCTCACGGATTTCTCCCATAACGCTACGGATAGCGCAGCGCGATTCGTCAGGGCATGAACACTTTTCGTAAAAGCGCTCGCTAACGCAACTGACTGGAGCCAGAGCACCTTCAATATGGCGCACAACGGCGGCCAGGGTGATCGTCTCGGGCGGCTTTGCCAGGCGGTAGCCTCCGGCCACACCGCGCTTGCTTTGAACGATGCCGGCGGACTTCAAGTCGTTTAGAATCTGTTCGAGAAAGCGTTTGGGTATATTCTGGTGCTCGGCGATGGTTTGTACCCGAACGACCTCCTGGCCGTACTCGAGCCCGAGTACCAGCAGGGCGCGCAGAGCGTATTCACCTCGCAACGAGAGCTTCATGAGAACCGATTTTAAAATCCACACCACAAAGGTCAAGAATGGCCTTTTCTTGCTCTGTGCTCCCCAGGCCCTAAACTTTGCCCGAAAAATGAAGCGGAGCACACCGCCGAGGCATTCGAAATACCGGCGCCACTGGGTCCTTGCGCCCAACAGCGTCTTCCTTAACCACGGCTCGTTCGGGGCCTGCCCCAAACCCATTCTGGACCTGCAATCTGAACTGCGGCGGCAGATGGAAGCCGAACCGGTGCAATTTCTCTGGCGGCATTATGAGGAACGTTTGGAACCTTCACGCAGAACAGTGGCAAAATTTGTTGGCGCTCGCCGTCAGGACATGGTTTTCGTTTCCAACGCGACGAGCGGAGTCAATGCGGTTGTCCGTTCGCTGAGGCTTTCGCACGGTGATGAATTGCTCACCACCAACCATGATTACAATGCCTGCCACAATGTACTGGCAGAAGCCGCCCGCCGCTCCGCAGCTCGCTTGAGGCTCGCCCATGTTCCGTTTCCGCTCGAGTGTCCCGAGCAGGTGGTCGAGGCGGTGCTGCGGGCGGTTACGCCACGCACGCGCCTGGCCCTTATTGATTATGTCACCAGCAATTCAGGAATGGTATTTCCCGTCGAGGACCTGGTCCACGCGCTGGATGCGCGTGGAGTGGACAGCCTGCTTGATGCAGCCCACGCCCCAGGTATGGTCCCGATGAACCTGAGCCGTCTGCGCCCCGCTTTTTGCACCGGCAATCTTCACAAATGGGTCTGCGCTCCCAAGGGCGCTGCGTTTCTCTGGGCTCGCGAAGACAAGCAAGAGTTCCTGCAACCGGCGGTGATCAGCCACGGGAACAACACCCCACGACATGGCTACAGCCCGTTTCAGGATCGATTTGATTGGGCAGGCACCTGTGACCCAACTGCCTGGTTTTGTGCCGGAGCGGCAGTTGAATGGATGGGAAGCTTGTTGCCCGGCGGTTGGACCGCACTGCGAAGGCGCAACAGAGCGCTGGCGATTCAGGCCCGGCGCCTGCTTTGCGACCTGCTTCAAATCGAGCCGCCTTGTCCGGAGTCAATGTTGGGGGCGCTGGCGACTTTGCCTCTCCCGGAACGGTTCCAGGGCCGTGCCCGAAAGGGCAAAATAGACCGCGAGCAAGTGGCTCTTTACGATAGGTTCGGGATCGAGGTGCCTTTGGTGCGGTTGGGTGCGCCCGAGCGGCGTTACTTTCGAATCTCGGCGCAAATCTATAACTCGATCCCTGAATACGAATACCTTGGGCAGGCCCTTTCATTGCTTTAAGGCGGGAAACACCCCCTGGCGGGGGCATTTCAACAATGGCTGACTCACTGTATGCCTGCAAAATCAAAAAAACAGCAAATGGCCGCCGGATCCGCTTTGGCGGCAAAACGCGGACGGCGCAGCAAATCCTCTCTTCGTGGCGCTTCGAAGAGCATGTTCAATTCAATGAGCCGCAGTCAGCTCAGGGACTTTGCAAAAACCAAGCGCAAGAAGTTGCCCGCCAAGAAGCGGCGCTAAAAGCACAAGAAGCTCCAAAAAGGCTTCGTGTATCCACCCTGCGACAAACCATGTTCTATTGTTGCAGCCGATAAAATTCCGTGCCGACCGGCGGAGAGACGATGACCTCGATATTGGTGCCCACCAGGTTTTGAGTTGCGGTCACGTTTCCCCAGCCGGGCGAACTCAAACTGGCGCTCTGCTGGAGGGTGAAACTGCTGGCCGCTGCGGGCCAATAAACCACGACGGTGTTGGTATCTGTGTGATAAATGCCTAAGAGCGGCGCGCCGGGCGTTTGCACGGCCGCAACCAGGCTCCAGAATCCGCCCGTGAGCGAGTAATTGCCGCCGGTCATCGGTCCGCCGGCGTCGTGCTGGCCAATCGTGCCGCTGACCACGTACTGTCCGTTGCTGCTGGCGCCGCCGCCGCCTGAAATCTTGTACCAATCAATCGAATATTGCTGCGCGTGGGCGTGGAAAAGGCAGGTGACCATAATCAGGCCTGACCAGCCACGCCAATTGCTCATCAGCCGGTAGAGACAACTGCAGGTTTTCATAAGCTCATCAGCAGCCAGTTTGATTCTTTAAAGCCTGTTCTCGGATAGCCGCCCTTTGGGCGCCAACAGCAGGATGGAGGCCCAAATTACTGGCTATGGAACTAACTATTTATTAACTTAATCCGCTCCAGAAGCAAGTTCTAAAATTGCAGTGGAACGCGAACAATCAGGCCGCCCATGACATCGCCTTGTTTAAAGTCCCTTTTGGGGCTTCTGGCCTGGCGATTATGGCAATCTGCACAGGCCGGCACCACGGCCATATCGGGGTACACAGCGGTTAAATAGCGTCTGCCACCGAGCGATTCCTCCGCGTAAAAGTTTCTATCGGGATGTTCCAAAACAGAACGCAACCCGGCCCGTTCCGTATCTGTTTCGGGGACGCCTTTAGGATTGATAGCCCACAAGGAACGCAGCACATAATGAAACTCGGCCCCCTGTTGCTGGACCACTTCAGAGCCTAGTCGCAGCATTTGGGACGGTAGCGGCAGCGCGTTGGCTTCATGCCAATCCGGAGCTGCTTCCAGAGTTTTCTCGTCATGCAGTCGTTGCACAACCAAGCGAGCATAAACCTCCCGGTCCGCTGCAACGACCGCGTGAAGCGCATCGGCCATCTCCCGGGGCTGGAAGGTCACACTGGAAGCAGCAGGTTTGTTGGGGGCTCTATCCTGCTTCGGACCACATGCTGCCAGTGCGCTGCAGCAGAGCACGAGACCCGCAAACCGGAGAATGGAGGTCGCGCTATTCCATTGTGTGGAGGCACTCTTCATCCACGCAGAATAATCCATTCGTCAATGGCGATGAATATGTTAAGTTTTGACCATGCAGCCCCGCTTGATATCCGCCTGGCTCGCTTTTTGTGTTTGCACACTGTGTTGCCCGAACCGCGCGCCAGGGACCCCTTTTGCGATTAATACAAACCTCCAAATCCGGCTGGTTCTTAACACGATCAACAGCGTCGCCAACTCGGTGCGCATCGCCAAAGACCCACGCACCGGGCAGTTGTACTATCTCAAGCTCAACGGGGACATTTTCCAGGTCTCTTTAGCCTCCGGTTCGGGCTCGACCAGCCAGCGGGTATATTCCGCGGCTAATCATGGCCTTGCCAGCAATGTCGAGGGGATGACGATTGGCGCTGATGGCACCATTTACATTGTTGGCAACACGTTCACCAATCAGGGCAACAGCAATTGGGTCCGAATCATGAAAGGTGTTCCTGGGGCCAACGGCGTGCGGAGCTGGTCTCTGCTCGCGCAGACCCAACCCTACCCGCTAAGCCGGACGGCGTTCGATCACCTTTGCAGCGGTCTGGTCATCAGTCCTGATGGACATTTCCTTTTCCTCAATAGTGGTTCCAGAACCGATCACGGCGAGGTGCAATCCACCGGCGGCCTCTATCCCAATCTGCGCGATACGGGACTGACGGCCAAAATCCTCCGGCTTCCCCTTGATGCCTCGAACCTGTTTTTGACTAACGATCTCTCTGCTCTGCGTCAAGGGGGGTATGTCTTTGCTGAAGGCACTCGCAATGCTTTTTCACTCGCGTTCGCCCCGAACGGCGATTTGTTCGCGGTTGATAACGGACCGGATCGCGACATGTCGGACGAATTAAACTGGATCAGGCAAGGCCTGCAGTACGGCTTTCCCTGGCGGCTGGGCGGTGCGGACAACCCACAGCAGTTCCCCGACTACAACCCTACAAACGACCTTCTGCTCGACAAGCGCTTCATCGCGGTCTCTTCGGGCTACTACCATAATGATCCCACCTTTCCCCCTCCCCCACCGGGCGGGTTCGCCGAACCGGTCATCAATCTTGGGCCTGACGCGTGCAGCTATCGTGATCCGACCAATGGCTTGGTTCATATCGCCAGTCAACTCGGGCAAACCCTGAGCACCCTCACCGCTCATCGTTCTCCTCTCGGGCTGGTGTTCGACACTGCCGGCGCGATGGCACCCCCATTCCAGGGACACGGCTTTATGCTGAGTTGGACCCCGGGCGACCCGACAGGCGACACCTTGGCAGGGCCGTTCATGGACCCAAGCCAGGACATGGTGGACTTGGGGTTAACCAAACTTGGCGATACCAACTACCAGGCGCGCATCACACGGATTGTAGGTGGATTTGCCAATCCAAGCGACGCGGCCATCCTGGGCAACAAAATCTATGTGATCGAATATGGAGGCAACGAGGGAATCTGGGAGATCACTTTCCCGCCCGCGCCGCCACCGATCACCCTGTCACAACCGGCATGGCAGGGGGCTGGCGGTTTTAGCTTCAGCATCAGCGGAACAGCGATTCAGCAATATGAGATCGATGCCTCGACCGATTTGCTTAACTGGTCGTTTCTGGCAAGCGTCCCAGCCACTAATTCTCCCTTCCAATTCCTTGACTCTGGAGCCGGCAATTATCCCATCCGATTTTACAGAGTGAAACTGCCGTAGAAGGCTCAGAGGGGGCCGTCCATCGTTCCCGCTTAAGGCCGAGCATGCCCCGGCTCGCGTATTCTTAGAATCTGATCGGCCCTGATATTGGTCAAGTCCTGGACCTGTTTGCTGGGCCATTCTATTTGGATTTGATCAACGGTGGCGGCTTTGCCCAACCCGAAATGCAGACGCCGATCGCTTTGCATCAAGAAACCGAAATCACAGCGCGCCTGGGTCACCCACGTCTTTGTCCCCGCAGTAACCCTTACCACGGCGCCA
Source organism: Verrucomicrobiia bacterium (assembly GCA_035946615.1). NCBI lineage: Bacteria > Pseudomonadati > Verrucomicrobiota > Verrucomicrobiia > Verrucomicrobiia bacterium. Next base: position 29,585 of record DASYZB010000140.1, on the reverse strand, counting down.
AAGCCGTCGCGGTTGCTGCGGGTACCCTGCAAATCGAGTGTAAGCCAGTGGTTGGCGGAGTGGTCTCGGTTGTGCAACAGGAAGGGCCGATCGCCCAGCGCCGTTACCACGATATCCATCCGCCCGTCATTGTCGTAGTCGGCCGCCGCGCTGCCCCGCCCGCGCACTTTAGCCTTGAACCAAGTCCCGCCTTTGCTGCTCGCATCCACGTACATGCCTTTGCCTCGGTTCTCGAAGAGTGAACTCTCTGAACCGTTCAACTCCTCCGCATCGCCGTTGGCAACGAATAAATCCAGGGCTCCATCGTTGTTGAAATCAAGAAAGCATCCGCCCCAACCGACAGAATGCGTCGTGAGCGCTCCGAGCCCCGACGCCCCCATGTTGTCCTCGTATGCCCCGTTGCCTGAGCCCAGGTACAACGAACCGTATCCCAGCCGGGTCACGAATATGTCCTGGAAACCGTCTCCATTACAGTCACCGATGCACGCGGCCATCGAACCAGCGGCTTCGCCCATTGCATTGAAGGCGACTCCTGCTTGGGGAGCGACGTCATGAAAATGCCCATGCCCGTCGTTGGCCAACAACACATTGGGCGTGCCGTCGTTCGACAGATAAAGGTCCGGCGCGCCGTCGTAATTATAGTCCAACACCGCAACGGACATCGCCCGATGATTCCGCATTTGAATCCCGGAAGATTGGCTCACATCCTCGAAGGTGCCGTCCCCGCGATTGCGGTAGAGTTTATTAAACTGCGGTTTGTAGGAAAGCGGCCCAGGGTAGCCTTCGGACACCCGGATACCCGGGTCGAATTGGAGATAATTGGCTACGAACAAGTCCAGGTACCCATCGTTATCCACATCCACAAAAACTGCGCCCACTGCTGTGCCCCCGAGGTTGGCTACACCCGCCTTTTCGGTCACATCCTCGAAGGTGCCGTCGCCGCGGTTGTGGTACAGAATGCAACGGCCTACCCCGAGCACGAACAAATCGGTATGTCCGTCGTTATCATAATCCGCTGCCACCGCTGCCGTGGCGTAACCCGCTCCCCCGACGCCGGCCTTCTGCGTCACATCTTCAAAAGAGCCGTCGCCGCGATTGCGGAAGAGCCGGTTGGGTTGGCGGGGAGTGCCGGCCCTCTCATGAGTTACACCCGCCAGTGGGCCGGAGTTGACCAGGTAAAGGTCCATCCACCCATCGCCGTCGTAGTCCAACCAGGCCCCGCCGGCGCCATTGGATTCGATGATATTGGCAATCTGCGTATCACAGAACTGATGCACGAAGCGGATGCCTGCCTTGGCGGTCACATCCTCGAATATATCCTCACGTCCGGCAGGAATTGGGCGAGTGACGGGGGGAGCCAATCCAGAGTTCTCTCTCGCTGGCTTGTTGCACCCCATCAGGAGCAGCAAGCTCAGGCAGGCAAAGGAGCAGTAAGGGGGAGGCGGATGCACGGCATGAGGACCCAGCCCAACAACTCAAGAATGCCAAATCTGCGTTTTCAATCGCTTCTTCACACGCCCCCTGCCTTTGCCGGCAGCGCTGGTTGGGGGGCTCTATCGGATGCCACCTTGACGCCCTTGTGCTGAACCTTGCCAGTTCCAAACGCAAGGACACAACGGCGCATCCCGCGTTCCAGGGGCGACATGCCATAACGGCGGGCCTCCTGCAAAGCGGCGGCATTGGACCATTTATCATGAAGGATGCGGTAGCAGGCGACGACCGTGCCGGTCCGATCACAGCCGTGCTGGCAGTGGATAAACACAGGGCCTGGAAGCGTGTCAATCAGCTCGAGAATAAGCCGCACCTGCTGCTCGGCTGGCCGGCCCATTCCATGCATCGGGACATTGGTGTAAAGAATCCCGTGCGCTCGCGCCTCGCTCTCTTCCCCGGCCCAGACATCATCCGCCATGCGCAAGTTAATGACGCTCTTGATCCCGAGCTGATCGAGACTCTGCAAGCCGATAGCATCGGGCTGCGCCCCTCGGTAAAGCACAGCGCTGACTCTGCCGAAATTGCCAATCCCCTCTTGCGCCGGAAGCCCGCGAGGATGGGCCGAATAAACGCCCGCAAAAATGGCGAGCATCAAGGGCGCCACGTACAACGAGGCACGCCAGAACCTCTGTGTGCGGAAAGCCATGTTGGGCGCTACTCTAAGCTTGGCGAATCCGAATTGCAAGTTTCCCATTGGGCTGGATGGACTGGCCGCCACTGGCAGGCAACGCTCGATAGTCAATGCCCTCACTGTGCCGTTTCGGTCGCCAGGCCGATATTGGTAATATCCGCCTGTTGAAGAACATCCAAAACGCTGATGACCTTCTGGTAATCGACCTCAGCGGCGCCGCGAACAACGACGCTGGTATCCGGCTTCTCCTTGGCCATATCCACCAGCGTTTGCTTAAGGGCCGCCAACTCGAAGGGGCGATCGTTAAACAGGATGCGTCCGGAGGTTTCAACCACGATATGATTGATCTTGGGCGGCGGCGAGGGCGCTTTGGTCTTCTTGGGCGACGGCAGGTTCATTTCGAGATCGTTCGATAACTGCGGGGTGGTGATAATAAAAATCACCAGCAGAACGAAAGCCAGGTCAAGCAGTGGCGTGATGTTCAGCTCGTTGAGCGAGCCGTGATGGCCTTTGGAAAACTTCTTCACCGGCTGCTCACGTTCAGCACTTCTTCAGTGCGCATGCTCTCGACATCAAAGCGCACGATAAAGCCCGAGGGAAATCCCTTGGGCGGCGGGCGGCTGATGAGCGGAGTGGCAACGATGGCTTGCTTGACTGACTTATCCCAGCGGGTGTTTCCCGAGCCCTTCACCCAGCGTGACTCCGAGACGTTGCCATCGGCATCAACGCGCATCTCGACTTCTGCAACACAGGCGCTGTCGTCGATATCCTCAGGCCGGTTCCAATGCGACCGCAGCGCATGCTCGACCAGAGATTTGTACACGGTGTTGGGGTCGCTGGTACTTTGCACCTCCTTGGCGCCGTCGCCAAATTCAAATGCAGGGATGCTGACGGGCGCGGGAGCGACCGCAGGGGCCGTCTCAGCGGCTGGAGGCGGGGTGGCAGAGGAGTCAACCCGTGGCGGCGGAGCGGTTGCCGCGAGTTTCGGCAGTTCGGCCGGTTTGACCGGCTCGACCTTCGGTTCCAGCCTTTTCTCCTTTGGAGGCTCGGGTTTCTTCTCTTTGGGCTCGATGGTGGCGGTAATTTCCTTGAGCTTCTTGCCAAGCATTCCCTGGCGGGCAGCAAAGTACATCAACCCAGCAATCACCAACGCGTGAAACACAGCCGAGATCGTTAGATTGACTTTTGAAGAGTTCCGTTTTCTGCGTGATTCCATAACTACTCCTTTTTGACCGGGCCATCGGGGAATGCCTCGGTGGCCAGGTTAACTTTGCCCACGTTGGCTTGTTGCAACATATCCATGACCCCGACGATGCGCTGGTACTTGGTGCGCGCCGAGCCGCGGATAACGATGGCCAGATCGGGCGTATCCATGCGCATGGCCACGACCTTTTCCTGCAGCCCCGGCAGGTCAACCGGGTCCTTGTTCAGATACAACTGACCGTTACTCTCGACTGTTACGTAATTGATTTTGGGCTTGGGGTCTTTGAGCCTCCTGGCGGCGCTTGGCAAATCCACATCGAGATCGTTCACAACCGGGGTCGTGGTGATGATGAAAATGACCAGCATCACAAACGCCAGGTCCAGCAGCGGAGTGATGTTCAACTCCGCCAGGGCTGCGTGATTGCTCTTGGAACACTTTTTCATCCGGCAATAACGGCGGCTATCGGTTTCTCCGAAGAGCGGGGGGCGGATTTGACCAGCAACGGCGGAACCCCGGTCATCCCAGGGTTGGTCGGCGGCGCCGGGAGGCGGGACTCGCCAAATGCCTCGCGCAGTTCATCGGCGAGGGAACGATTATCCACATACATGTGCTCGAGGGCCGTGGCGTACTCGGACGCAAATCCATCCAACTCCTGGGTGATGGCGCGGATGGTGGTGACCATATAATTGTAAGCGAACATCGCAGGAATGGCCACGGACAGCCCCGCCACCGTTGAAAGCAGCGCCGCAGCAACTCCGGGCGCCATGGCCGTGAGACTGGCTGCCCCAGCCCGGCCGATGCCCGAGAAGGTCTCCATCACTCCCCAAACCGTGCCGAACAGGCCGATAAATGGGCCGCCTGCAACCGCCGTGGAAAGGATGATCATCCCCTTTTCAAGAGAGAGCGCCTCAGCAGAAGCCGCGCGCTCAAGGGCAACCTGCACCGACTCGAATGAGGTGCGAGTTATTTTCGTCTGAATCGAGCGCGCCAACACGTCTGTGGCCGCCGAAGATTCCGCGTTGTTTTTCAAACCGCCCAAAGGTTTTACCTGGACGAGTTGCACGGGGTTATTCTTTAAATGATAAGCCATCTCCTCGGCGCCGGTAGCGTACAGTTCAAAGGCGGGGGCGCCGTCGAATTCCTTTTGTGAACGAAACATCTCGAGCGGGTCCCGGGTGGCGCGGTATGCGGTGAAGAATCTCTTGCCCGCCTTACGGGCGCGATAGAGCTGGCGGCCCTTGGTGATGATGACGGTCCAACTGAAAATGGAGACCACGAACAAGGCAAGAATGGTGCAAAACCCCTCCTCGGTCAGATGTTCATATGCGAACCCAATGGCGTTGGAAGGCGCGCCTGCGCCGATTATGGGCGAAATCAAGTTCATCATGTCGGTCGATTCATTCGGTGCAAATTCAAAGTCCCGCTCGGTAAGAATATGGCGGAGCCTCAATCAAACGAAAGGAGCGGAATGTGAAAAATAGAAGGCATCCTTGTAACATCCCTGTGACAAATCAAAATGACTCTACATGGTGTGCCACTCGTCTGGGGAATAGATTCCTGGGCAGGGAAATGTGACGTATGGGTCAGGACGAAATATCGCGATGACAACCCCCGACGGGGGAGGAAGGGGCCCTGCAGCTTTGCCTGGGGTGTTATCCCCACTTGGCGTTGGCTTGCGCGGGCTTTTTATTTTTAAGTGTGGTGGTCGTGCTAAGGAAAAAGGGGACGAAGCTTTATTACGGAAACCAAGCGAGGTGGGTTGGCCCTCCGCTGGCCGTCCGGTTTGAAACGGTGGAAGACGCGCTGCTGTTCAGTCGAGGAGGGCACCTGCGGGATATGGAAGTGGTTATCCTGCACAGTGACCAACTTCACAAGAAGGTCTTGCCTATTGGCCGTAAAAGCTGGACGACCCCGGAGTGGGTGCGAACGGGGCAAGTTTAAACAATAGGCGCCACACAACATCCTCGTCCTGGCGCCCCAACGATTCTCAAGGAGATTTCATGGGCAAAAGGAAGGACGCCAATCAAGGCGTCCTTCTACGGCGCGTTGGGGTTAGCTCAACGGCGCCTTATTTGGCGGGAACCTACTTGGTCTCAGGTGGAACGCTTGGCCTCCCAATCTCGGGAACGCGTCTCACCATTACGCTCAAATTCGATTTTGCCTTTGATCGTGTCGGCGCTCACTTTGCCGCTGTACTTCATGGTGAACGAATTCCCATTGAATTCACGGGTAACGCTAAAGGAGACCTCGTCACCCTTGAGTTTGCCGTCTTTAATATCGGTTACCCGCGGCTCTCCTCCCTGGCGTCCCGGCTGCGAAATGCTGCCGGTGACCTTGCCATCCTCGGTCTTTAATTTCAGGGTCATCTTACGCTCTGGCCCACCGTTACGCCCAGGAACTGACCAGGTCCATGTGCCCGTAGGGTCAGCCTTATCCTCTGCCTGCGATGAGGAGACCAATCCGAGAGTGGCGACGGCGCAGAGGGCGGCCATTGATAGCAAATGTTTGTGTTTGAACTGCATACGTGTGTTTTGTTGAGTTTGTTTGTTGTGCCTTCCAGATTCGCCCGCGAAGCAGCGTCCCTGGACCCGACAAGAGACGGACGCTTGGCCAGTGGGAAAGGTTACAAAGAGTTCAGCGCCTGAATGTAGGCGCCATAAAGTGTCTGTGTGGCAGGCGAGCGTGGCAAGTTGCGTCCGTCCAGTGAGACGGCCTCGGCGATACCCATTGAACTAAGCGTGAGGAAAACTCCATCCGTCTCAAAAAGGGCGTTCCGGTCAATAGGTTTTTCCTGAGGGACAAGATCGAGGGTACGGGCGAGTTCAAGAATTAATGAGCGGGTGATGCCTGGTAAAATGCTGCCAGTTGAAGGTGGCGTGCAGACCTCCCGGCCATCGACCCAGAAAATATTGGCGGCAGTTGTTTCCAAGGCGCACCCTCCGCTATCCAGCAAGAGCGTTTCCTGTGCTCCCGCCGCATCGGCCTCAGCACGCGCAAGGACCTGCAGAAGCTTGTTGCAGGTTTTGAATTGAGTCAGCGGCACGTGGGCCGGCATGGGGAAAGCAGCGGTGACTAAGCGCCAACCCGGGGGCCGCAACGGGTCCGTCCAGGGAACATCATGCAGCGAGAGCACAATGCAGGGCGAGTTTGCGCCTTTGGGCGAATAACCCCGCAGCCCTACTCCCCTCGAAAGGTTCAGCCGCAACAGCGCCTCGGGCCTGCCGTTCAAGCGGATAAGTTCTTGAGCAACCCGCAGCAATTCCTCCTGAGTCATGGAGAGCGCTATCTTCAACCATGCCGCCCCGCCTTCGAGCCGGGCCAAGTGCTGCTTCCATTGGAAGGGCCGGCTGTTATGGATGCGAATTGTCTCAAACAGCCCGTCGCCGTAAAGAAAACCACGATCATAAACCGGAATCGTCGCTTGCTCCTCCGCAACGAATTGGCCATTGACAAACACGAGCATAAACCAGGAGCGAGTATGAGGCGCAGATGACGCGGGGCGCCAGAAGCAATTGTTCCCTCCCATCATTCTGTCTCCCAAGCTCCGGGGGAGGCGCCCTCGGCTCGAAAAGCTCGGTGGGTGCTTCCCCGGGTGTGCAGTCAAACGCACAGTTCCCAAAATCTCGATTGGGGCTAAATGGGGTTTGAAACTTCGAGCCTTATGAAATTGAACGGTGACCGGCAGGCATCCTTCGCAGAGGCGACATTCGATTGTTACAGCCAAGTGCTGGCTGCAATCCAGAACGAGCGGCGGACCGCTATCGCCGTGCCGGAACTCTCCAAACTCATCGGTGTCAAGACCACCACCTTGAACGCCCGCTTCCGCAGGCGACAAATTGCGGCCTCAACTGTTGGCAGGACAAATTTTATTCCGGTTGATTTGGCGCTCGAACTGGCCGAGTTGCACAAATACGCCTTGGCCGGCTGGCCGACTCTTGAGCAAGCCAGCCGCCTGACAGGCATCAGGGCGGGCACGATCAAGGCCAGATGCGAAAAGGGCCAACTCGAAGGCCATGTCGATCTGACCAAAAGGCTCAGAATCAATCCCGCCGAACTCCAACAGGCCCGGTGGCGCAAAATAGGTGAATACAAAGAGGCTGAGAATGGCCGGCGGGAAGCCGCCATAAACATGCCAGCCCCAAGGAAACTGGCGATGCCGCATAAGAAGCGGCTGCTTCCAGCCCGGATAGTTCATGCTCAGTTGCCCCCAAGCCTTGACTCGATCAACGGATTTGCCAAATGCCTCACCGCAAAAAGCAGGCCCTTCATCGTGCCTCCCGCTCCGCAGCCTGAAGTCCGAATCCTAACCCGAAAGGATTACGGATTCGTTGAGCTGGACGACCCTCCCGTATTGGTGCAAAGCCCAAAAACTCGGACTCCGGATTCCAAGAGGACCGGCTGCCTTTGGTACGATCCGGAAAAACCATTCTCAGTTTCCGATTGCGCGGTTGGACAGCCGATAAGGTACGGCCCACACGACGGCACGATTGTGAAGATCATCCGGGACCCTTTCTGCCCCAAGATTCAGGCGAAATTCCCAGAGCACCAGCACCCGCTGATGCGGGAGGTGCTGCTGATCGTCGCAAAAACGAGGTCGGAAGAGCCCAAAGCCGCAGCGGCTTAAAAGAGTAACGCAAAGAACGGGAATTCACCCAGGAGGACGCAGATAGCGCCAAGTCGATAATGCGCGAACACATCCATCTTACCGGCTTCTCGTCAATGAAGCTTTGAGTTGATATTCCAGGCGCTGCTCCTCGGTGGCCAAACGTTGTTGCAATAGGGCCAAGATGGATGCTTCCTCAGGTTGGAGTTCTTTCAAAGAGCCGGCGAGTTGTTCTTCTGCCCGCTGTTTCAGGGTTTGCACAAGGGTGCCGTCCAGATAAGCGCTCAGGACCTCCGGGTGAACATAACATTTGCGGCACACCGCCGCTGTGTTGCCGAGGCGCTTCGCGACTGATTCAATGGCTCGCAGAATATTCTTCCTCGCCTGGGCATGGGAATCAAACTTTTCAAACCCCTGCAAGGATTGCGCTGCCAGCACCGTTCCGGCCCAGGTCCGAAAATCCTTTGCGGTGAAATCGTCTCCTGTAATGGCTCGCAGGTACTCGTTCACGTCTTCGGATTTCACTTCCCCCGGTCTGCCGGCTGTGGCGATGTATTCAAATAATCCCTGCCCCGGCAGGTCCTGACAACGCCTGACGATTGCCGCCAGACGTTGGTCGCGGATGTCCACTTCGTGCCGTTTTCCTGCCTTGCCCCGAAAATGAAAACGCAGGGTCGAACCGCTCACGTCCACATGCCGTTTGCGCATTGTAGTGAGGCCAAACGAGTCATTCTCCCTGGCGTACTCCTCGTTGCCGACTCGAATGAGACTGACCTCGAGCAACCGCACAACGGTAGCCAGGACCTTCTCACGCGGCAGTCCCGAGCGAGCGAGATCTTTTCGGACCCGCCGGCGAATGCGCGGCAGGGCCTTGGCAAAAGCAATCATTCGCGCGTATTTGGTCTCATCACGGACCTCACGCCAGAGAGGGTGGTAACGGCTCTGTTTGCGCCGACGCGCGTCACGTCCAGTCACCTGCAAGTGGCCGTAAGGGTCCGTACAAATCCAAACCTCGGTCCAGGCGGGCGGGATTGCGAGGGTCTTGATGCGCCTGAGAACCTCAGCCTCGCGCACGGTTTGCCCGGTTGGATAACAATAGCGAAAGCCTTGACCTGTCCTTTGGCGGCGGATTCCGGGCATTTGGTCGCTCACATAGCGCAAGCCGGCGTGGTGGGCAGAGGCGACAGGGTCGGCGAGGGCGCCCGCGGCGTTCAAGGGCAGGTTGGTGAAATGGCTTGAGACCGCTCGTCGATTTGGAACGGGTTTGGTCCGAGAAGTAGTAAGGCTCTTCCGCAGCGAATGGGTCATGATACGGAATGGGTTGGCGCCGCCTGGAGCGGAAGCAAAGCCAGGATTTGGGCCAATCCTTGCTGCAGGCTCGAAGCCAGTTCGTCTGCGCCAAGAGACGGCTGGCGCTCTCTAATCTCCTGCACATCCTGTTCAGTGAGAACACCCCCAACAATTTTAAGTCCTTTTATTTGCTCGCGCAGACGCCTGCACAGATAACGCGCGTGCATGTAGCCGAACGGCGGCACGGCCAGGACACATACCACTTTGGGGGCCTCGCGGACCACGGTCTCAACGGATTCTCCCGCCAGTCCCGGTGGCAACGCGCGGGCGGCGATGCTTCTTTTATCCAACAATTGCACCATCATCAACGCAGCAATTGCGTCTGCTTCATCGCGGGCGGGAATGCAGAATATCTCCAGCTTCTCACCAGGGGGCGCGTTCTGGTCTTGTGGCGCGGGAATGGGAAGTTTTGCGTGAGTTTTGGAAGAATCGCTCGCAATCGTTTCCGGGCGTTGCGCTAACTCCTCGATCAGTTTGCGAGTGTTTTGGAACAGAAACCTCTGCCGCCTCTCTCCAAGCTTGCCGCGATGGCGGTCCTCTTCGGCCAGGCTGAGAGCGGGGATGATCATCGAATCGAAAAGCTCTTCCAGGGATTTGCCCTTGAGAAATTCCTCGGCAACTTGTCTGGCTTCCACCAATTCCATAGCCAGCATTCGCTGATAAAAACGCACCTGCGGCGGCAACCCTGGTTTGTCGGTCAGCAGGATTTGGAGGAATGCCAGATTGGGGACGTAGCGGCCCAGTACCACGACACACACGGTTAAGGGCGTTGAAAGCAACAAACCCACGGGACCCCATAGCCAGGTCCAAAACACCGCCGCCACCAAAACCGCCAGGCCGGAAAGGCCGGTCGAGTTGCCGTAAACTACCGGCTCGACGAAGTTGTAGGTGATTAAGTCGATGCCGAAATAGAGGCCAAAGATTAGAGGGACTTTCACCCAGCCCGGTTCGACAGCAAAGGCAATGGCGGCGGGCATTGCCGCCGCGACCCAAATGCCAAGATAAGGTATATACCTGAGCAGAGCGGCGAGCATGGCCCAAAGAAAGGGGTTGGGGACCTTCATGAGCCACAGGCCAATGCCTGTCAAAGTGCCGTAACACAGGTTAACGATCAGTTGCGCCAGAAGGTAGCGGCTGACACGGTGAGCCGCGTCGTCAAGCAATCGGGTGGTGAGATTGACGCGCCGGGTTCCAACCAGCCGGATTAATCGATCACGCAATGCCTCGCGCTCGATCAGCATAAACATGGCAAACACCACCACAATGGCCGCCGTCAGCACAATGTCCAACAGGGAGCCCAGGACCTTCTGAATTGCCGCCAAGGGCGAAAAGGGCAACCTGCGGATTTCGACCGGCACAGGCCGCTCCTCGGTCCGCTGATTGCCGGAGGCTGGAGGTGCAGGAGGATTGAGTTCATCGGCGAAATTGCGGATGACACGGCTGAAACCGGCAATCAGCCCGCCGCCAGATGTCCGCAGTGATTGAAGTTTTTTGTGAATGTTCTGCTGGTACTCGGGCAATTTGTGCCCCAGCTCCCCCAACTGAGCTGCCATGGTTGCCCCAATGGCCCCCACAATGAGGAAGGAGAGCAGCACCACCAGCACCGCTGAAGGCGCGCGGCCAAGTCCCCAATGCCGCAATCGGATGGCCAGAGGCGCCAGCAGAAACGCCACCAGAATCGCAAAGACAAACGGAATTATTACGGTGCGGGCAAAATAGAGCACCGTCACCACGACGAGAATGGTTAATAGACTATTCGATTCCCCGCTGCTTTTCCGGCGATTCTCGTCTGGCACTATGTTGTTCAGCCCTTTCTGGTGTGGTCCGGCATTCTGTTGATTGCTGGCGCAAGTCCCACCTCACCTTTCCCATCAATTATGCTTCATTTCACGTAGTCAAACACCCCAAGGGAAACGCTGCAAATGCGAGAAGGCGCAGGGAATCGCGTGAGCATTTCACTTCCATCTTCATAATCCATCCTTCATTCTTTTCTTCATGTTTTCAGACCTATTACGGGAATTTGACAGGCCCAATGCCCCCGGAATCAGCGCCATGGTCATCCGCGCCGGCAAACCGGTCTTTGCCCGAAGCTATGGCCTGGCAGACCTCGACCACCAAAGCCCCTGCACCAATCGAACCAATTTCCGCCTCGCTTCCGTCACGAAGCAATTCACAGCCATGGCTATCCTGATACTGGCGGACAGGGGCCGGCTCTCGCTCGATGAATGCCTGGCCGATCTTTTTCCCGGATTCCCTGCGTATGGCCGGGCCGTTACGATTCGACATCTCCTGACGCACACCTCCGGCCTGATCGATTATGAGAGGATTATGCCCAAGAACCTTAAGCTGGCTCTAAACGACCTGGACGTGCTGCGGCTGCTCCTGCGCCAGAGGCGGACTTACTTCCCGCCGGGCGCCCGGTTTCGCTACAGCAATTCGGGTTATGCGTTGCTGGCCCTGGCCGTTGAGGCGCGTTCGGATCAGACGTTTTCTGCCTTTCTTCGCAGGAATATCTTCGAACCGTTGGGGATGAGGCAAACTGTGGCTTATCAGGAGGGCTTGGCGCAAATAGCTAATCGCGCATATGGTTATACGAAAACGCAACGAGGCTATGAGCAGACTGATCAGAGCCTGACCAGTTCGGTCTTAGGGGACGGAGGGATTTATTCGTCGGTGGCGGATTTGTTTAAGTGGGACCAGGCTCTCGAGAGGGAGGGTCTGATGAGGGGGAAGTGGCTTGGCATGGCCTTCGCGCCTTCCATAGCCACTCCCTTGCCCAATACCGCCTACGGAATGGGTTGGTACATCACTCCTTTCAAGGATACCGTGCAAATTTGGCACAGCGGCAACAGCGTGGGGTTTACAAGCCGGATCACACGATTTCCTCAAGAACGGCTGACTTTGATCCTGTTAGCCAACCGTAGCCGAGCGCGTTTGGGCGGGCTAACGCGCCGCATTGCGCAGCGTTGTTTGTCAAGGTAGGACCACTCCTGCCGCATGCGATATAGCATTAAGCTGTTTTTGCCATAGGTTCTTATTAGGAAAATGTAGAAAGGTAGGTGTGTATGAATACAGCAACAGAAACAATCCAACATCAATCCATGCGAGAGTCGGCTTTCAAATTGGCGGCCGGAGGTTCGCTGGTGGAGGCTATTGGCGCTCTAGCGACCATAGCGCTCGCCATTGTCGGATTGGCGGGAGTTTTCTCGCCCACGATGGCAGCCATCGCCACCATTGTCATTGGGGCTTCCATTTTAATCGAGGGAGGGTCTTTTGGGGCCGTGACAACCCGAGAATCCGCGTCCGTGACTGAGAGGACTGAATGGAGCGGCGGAATGAGCGCCGGTTTTTTGGGTGGACTAACGGGTATTGTGCTAGGCATTCTGGCACTGCTCGGAGTGGCACAGATGACTCTGCTTTCGGTCGCAATCCTGACGTTTGGAGCCAGCTTCTTCCTGGGTAGCATGTCGTTTATGTCGGTCATGCCCGCAACCGTGGGAGGCCAGGTCCTCGTTGGACTAGCGGCCCTGGTGCTTGGTATTCTGGCCGTTATCGGGTTGGACCCGCTGACATTGGTGCTCGTTGGGCTATTAGCCTTGGGAGCTGCTTCCCTGTTCAGCGGGGCGGCTTTTGGAGCTAAATCGCTCTCTTGGGTCCAACGTTAAAAGCACTGGAGTCAATCCAAGCGCTGATGGCGCGCGCCCCTTGTCTCATGGAACCGCCGGTCCGACCCCGGCGGTTTTTTTGTCTGCATTTCCTCCAATTGGGGTTCTTTTGAGGGTCCGCAAAGCTTCTCTCTTTCGCAATAGTTCGATTCGCTCCGGTTCAGGCATTTCCGGTTGGCTGAGGCGATACATCAAGGCCGCCATTTCCTTTTCAAGGGACTGGGCACGGAGCCGGCTACATACGTCTGCGAGCTGTTGTTCTGGATTAGGCACAGGCCCTCCGCAGGCCGTGGCTTCGGCAATGAGGTTTTGCGAGCCACCCTCCGGGACTTGGGCGAGAAAAGAAGCCAGCGTGGTCCAAGTGCCATCCCGATGCGTGGCCAGCCGTTGACCCACGATCCCTTTGATTAATGGATTAATTATCCAGTTGATGTCCAGGTGCACGGCCGCCCAGGACACTAATTCTTCGTGGAGAAGCAATATCTTCAAAAGCCAGAATTCATGCGTTGAAGGCTGTTGCTGCGGCTCCCTTTCCAGGCTCACCTCCTCGGGTTTCTGCTCCAAAGCCCCCTTGCTCGATGCGAGCTTTTGGAATTCACGCCGCACCGCCTCAGGCGATACGCCGAGACGCAGGGCGGTCTTTTGCGCAACAGTCTCGATCAGAACATTATTGCCGGTTTTATGGACTGCGGCTGCCATCTCGCGAAGGACCGCCAAGCGGCCCTTATCGGTTTTGACATCATTATTCGCGCACAGCCGTTTAAGGTAATAATCGAAAAAACCGTCCGCGCCTTGGACGATCTCTTTGAATGCATTGCCGCCGTGGGCCTTGATAAAACTGTCCGGATCGTGGGGGGAGGAAACAACTGCCACACGCACGGCTAACCCCGAGGCCAGCAGGTGGTCGAGCGAGCGCACGGTTGCGTTTTGCCCGGCTTCATCGGAATCAAAGCAGAGAACGACCTCCTGGACATATCGCTTAAGGACTCGCGCGTGCTCGGCGGTCAGAGCCGTCCCTTGTGGAGCGACCACATTCTGGATGCCGGCCATAAAGCAGGAGATGAGGTCAAGTTGGCCCTCGCAAACCAACGCCCATTCCGCATCCAGCAGCGCTCGCTTGGACTTGTCCAACCCAAAAAATACTTTGCTCTTGGTAAAGATCGGAGTTTCCGGTGAATTCACATATTTCGCGCTCTTCTCATCCCCGGACAGGACCCGCCCGCTAAAGCCGATCACCCTGCCCTGCTCGTCGCAGATGGGGAACATCAAACGTCCACGAAATCGGTCATAATAATGATCTGTGCCTTCTTTGCGCAAAATCAGGCCCGCCTTCTCGACCAATGCCATGTCGAAGCCTTTGCTTTTGGCCCAATTGACCGTGTCATCCCACAGTTCGGGGGCGCACCCGAGCCGGAACAGCGTGATGGCTTCGGACGAAACCCCGCGTCGCGCCAAGTACTCCCGGCCAATCTGGCCGGAGGCTTCATTGGCAAGGGCGTTTTGCCAACGTTGCGCTATCTGCTCGTGGACCTGCAGCAGTTTCTCTTTTAAATGCCTCGACTGCTGCTCGCCCGGGTTTTGCTGAGTTTCAATCGGAATCCGGGCCCGTTCCGCAAGGCGCCGCACCGCCTCGGGGAAATCGATGCTCTCGAACTCCTTTACGAACGTGAATACGTTCCCTCCTTTGTGACAGCCAAAGCAGTGAAAGATTTGCAGGTGCGGATTGACGTTGAAACTGGGCGTCTTTTCTTTGTGAAAAGGGCAGAGAGCAACAAAATTCGCGCCCGCCCGCTTTAGTGGGATGTACCCTCCAATGACCTCGACAATGTCATTGGCGGCGCGAACCTGGTCGAGCGTTGCCTGAGAAAAAAAGCCGGACATCTCTGGCCGGCATTTTGAGGTAGAACCGCGATTTAATCCAGCGCCGAAGGGGCAGAAGCGAGGCCCACAAATGAAAAACCAGATTGATGAGGGAAAATGACAAAGGCTACGACGAAGGTGGTCCGTTCCAAGACCGGTTGCCGGGCTAGGGCAGGTTGGCTTCCTTTTGATGGAATTGCTTGTCCTCGGGCTCGGTGGGCTTGATCAACAGGAAGCCAAAATGGTCTCGAATCCAGGGCCCAGCGACCGATTCCTCAAAAACGATTTGCTGGGCGCTGTGCAAGGTGGGAAAATAATTGCTGCCATACATGTCATTTTGGAACCGGTCCATCGCTTGGACTTCTGCCGGGCTGAAATAGCGCGCGTTCAATAACGCCAAACCAACCAGGAGCATGCAACCGGCCCGCACCATGCCCGACCCCATGCCTAAATAATACTCTGACCGTCCAAAAATATCGCTCCCGATCAACTTCCCCCCAAGCTGGTGTTTAATGAAAGAAAAGGCCCCCAGGATTAAAAGCGCCCCCAAAATGTATGCCATCAAGAAGGACGCCAGCAGGCTGAATGGACTGGCTTGCGCAAACCAAAGACCGGCTGGCTCATAGACAATGGCGCACCCAATCAACACCGCCAGCCATTTCAGCAGGCTCATCAACTCTTCGGACATCCCGTGCTTGCGCCCAGCCAGCAGCCCCAGGGTCAGGACTGCAATCAGGACGCAGTCAAACATGTTGATTGGCAGATTATGCAGGTTCATTTTTCTTTCCCACTAATCGGCATGGCGATTCACTACCGGTTGTGAGACAGCCAGTTTCATGCCAAATCATGGCTTAAAAGTGTGCCATTTTGACACTCTCCCCCGTCCGTGGTGTGGCCTTGAAAGCGCCAGGGCACTGGCGCAGTCCGCGACAGTTCACGCGAACCGGCGCCAAGGGGCATCTACTGGCCGCTGCCAGTAAGCCAATAGCGTATGGCTGGGGCTTGAGGGTTTTGCGGATCGACCTTCAGAACCGCCAAGTACTGAGCGCGGGCGCGGACAGGGTCGTGCAGTTGCTGGGCGTACAGATTCCCTAGCGCCAGGTGAGTTCGACTTTCGTTGGGAAAGCGGGCCAGGATTCTTTCCATTTCATCCGCAGCATCTCGAATGAAGTTGGCCTGCTTGAGTAACAAAGCGAAGTTATAGCGGGCATCCAGAGATTCGGGGCGTATGGCCAAGGCCTCTTCATAGGCTGTCAGCGCCAAGGAAGTGTTTGTGGCCTGGGCAGCTACAAGCCCAAGGTTATACCAGGAATCGTAAAAAGCGGGATCGGCCTTAACCGAGCGCTGGTAGGCCTCGATGGCTTGGGGCAGTTGTTCGGCTTGCTGGGCCTTCACACCTTGCCCAAAGAGCAATTCCGCTTCGGATCGGTCTCCGCTGTCTGGTTTCAGTGGACTCTTGTAAGAATAACGTGCTGACAGCGCAACTGACGCGTCCGAAGCTCCCGCAGCCCGCTCCGCGTTCGCAGCCGCTTGCTCCACCGGGGGCTCGGAGCGCGCCGATTGAGGCAAAGCAGTCGGCGTCGCGGTCTTGTCCTGAGCGGCAAATAAAGTCAGCGGGTTCAGTCGGCGAAAAAATCCGCGCTTGGAGCTTTTGGATGGCTCTTCAGCTCTGGTGTCAGTCCGAGGGGCGCTCAACGGCTTTGCAAGGGAGCCCTGAGAGCCCAGGCTGGGCGAGGGCGAATCTTGAGCTGCTTTGAGCACTGGCTCTGCCGGTATGGTCTCGACTTGCACGATCGCATTCGTCTCCAGAGTTCTGGCCATGGGCTTGGGAGCGCCTTGGGCAGGGGACGTGTGATGTTCTTCGCCATGGACATCGGCTTTGGCCATAAAAATGCGTTCAGTGGCGTTAGTGACAGCCGGTCTGGGAGAGGCAGGAGGCGATTTGGCGGGCGCGGTGAAGTTGGTTTTAGTGCTCGCTGCGCCGGAAGCCGAAGAATGCAGTGACAACCAGGAGGGCCTCTGCTCCAATTCGCGAATCAAAGCCCGTACCGCCTCCGCGTTTTCGGGAGTGGGCTTGAGCGCGATGTACTGCCGGTACTGTTCGACAGCCAAGGCACGGTCGTTTAACGCCTCCTGCGAGACAATGGCCAGATTTAGCAAAGCGGGCCTGTAATCCGGCTGCTCCTTGAGGGCTTGACGGAAGTACTGCGCCGCTTCGGCCGGGCGTTGATGTTTAACGAGAACCAAACCCAGGCCATTCAATGCCTCGGCGTTGCCCGGGCTGAGCTTCAGGGCAGTGGTAAAACTCCTTTCCGCCGCCGTGAACTCGCGGGCGCGCCACTGCGTTGCCCCCAGTTTAAGCCAACCCTCGACCGCGTTGCTGCGGCGCAGGGTAAAAGCCGTTAATTCGGCTTTGGCCTGGTCCACGCGATTCTGTTCCAGCCAAAGGCAACCAAGGTTAAAGTGGACCTCGGACAGGTCCGGATCGAAATAAAGCGCTCGCTGGTAAGCCCTCGCCGCCTCTGCCGGCGCCTCAGCCTGATGATAGGCAACCCCAAGGTAGTTTAACGCTTGCGCGTTGGTATTGCCCAGCAAAAGCACAGCAGTTTTGAGTTTCTCAACCGCCTGCGCGTATTGGCCGTTTTCGAGCAGTTTTTTGCCCTGAAATAGCGCGCGAGGGCCGGGCGGGCTGCAGCCGGCAAGCAGGGCGCCAGCCAGAAGGATTACGACCGAACTTCGCGCCAGGTTTTTGGTGGTCACCATCGAGTGTCGTGGTAACATTGGTGCCGCGAAGTGTCAAGAAACGCACAACCAAAGTTCAAAAACCGCTTCATCGCCGCGTTGTCGAGCGGCTTGCTCACGCTGGGATTTGTTCAAGCCCATGCCGCTGCGCCTTTGCCCAATCCAGGTCCAAGTCCCAGGGCGCGCGTCATTGAGATATGCAGCGCCGACGCTACGGACGCTTTTCAGGCCCGTCCGCAGGTGGTCAAGCCCATGGTCGATCGCGCTATCATGGCCTTAACGGGCAAAACCAAACTGGCTGACGCGTGGCGGAGCATCGTCTCAACCCAAGAAGTCGTCGGGCTTAAAGTGTATTCGGTCCCAGGCCCCAACAGCGGTACCCGCAAAGCCGTGGTTGCGGGGGTCATTGAGGGGTTGCTGACCGCTGGTTTCTCACCCAAACACATCATTGTGTGGGACAAGCAGGTGACCGATTTGCGCCTGGCGGGCTTTTTCGACTTGGCCGAGCGCTATGGGGTTCGTGTCGCAGGAAGCGCTCAGGCCGGCTACGACCAGAATGCGTTTTATGAGAGCCCGTTGATCGGGAATTTGGTTTGGGGCGATCTTGAGTTTGGGCGGCAAGGGGCCGGTATTGGGCGCAAATCTTTTATTTCCAAATTACTCACCAAAGAGATTACAAAGATTATCAACATCACCCCATTGTTGAACCATAACTATGCCGGAGTCTCGGGCAATCTGTATGGCCTGGCGGTCGGCAGTGTGGATAACACCGCCCGGTTCGAAACCGACCCGGCGCGGCTGGCGATAGCAATTCCAGAAATCTACGCCAAGCCGGAGCTGAGCGATCGGGTGGTGCTCAACATAGTGGATGCGCTCATTTGCCAGTACGAAGGAGAGGAACGCGGTCTGCTTCATTACTCGGCTATCCTGAATCAGCTCCGCCTGAGCTATGACCCGGTCGCGCTGGATGTGCTGTCCATCCAGGAACTGGAGCGCTTGCGCAAAACAGCGGGGGTTCCCAACGTAAACACCAACATGGATTTATACAGCAATGCCGCCCTTCTGGAGCTGGGGACTAATGACCCCAGACGAATCGCAGTCGAATCCCTCGGCTTTCAGTAAAAGCGGGTAGAAATCTTTTTATCGCCCGGGGAGCCAATCGCGGCTATAGTTCGACAGGACATTGAATGGTTGACTTTGTTGTTTCGCTCTCGATGTTGTCGCGCCCGCGCCAGTTGCTGCCACGCTGGCTGTTTGTGGGTCTCGTCGCGTCCTGCTTGGGAATTTTGCCGGCATTTTCCGCCGTGCTTCCGGGCAACTCTTTACTGGTCAGCTCACTCCAATGGAATACGAACCGGAATCGAGTCAGGGCCAACATTGACAATGGGAACCTCAAGCAGCTTCTCGCCAAGATTGCCGCAGCCACCGGTTGGCAGGTATTTCTCGAACCCTCTGCCAGTCATAATGTTTCGGCGAAGTTTAACGATGTCCCTCCCGGTGAGGCCCTCCACCTGCTGTTGGGTGAACTCAATTACGCGCTGGTGCCCGGCACCAACTCGGGCCAGCGCCTGTTCGTCTTCCGCACCGGGCGAGAAAACGCGACACAATTGGTCCGTCCCTCGACGCCGCCAAACGGCAAGCTCATCCCGAATGAACTGATTGTGCGACTGAAGCCGGGGGCAAACATCGAGGATTTGGCCCGCCAACTTGGCGCGAAGGTCATTGGCCATATCGACAGCATGAACGCATATCGGCTGGAGTTCGAGGATGCGGCTGCCGCCGATGCGGCACGGCAGCAATTGGCCGACAATCCGCAGGTCGCCGCCGTGGATAGCAACTATTCGGTCGATGCTCCCCCGACGCCCGGCCCGTTAGCGGCGAGCACCCTGGCTGCGCCGCAACTGCAACTCAAGCCGCCGCCCGACAATGGAAAAGTGGTGGTGGGCTTGATTGATACCGCCGTGCAGCCTCTAGGAAATAACCTCGACCAGTTCATGCTGAAACAAATCTCCGTGGCCGGCGACGCTCAACTCGATCCCAAAACGCCATCACATGGCACGTCGATGGCCGAAACCATCCTGCGCAGCATCCAGGCGGTCACCCAAGGCTCGACTTCGGTCCAGATTCTGCCCGTCGATGTCTATGGCCCCAATGAGAGCACCAGCACATTTGACGTTGCGAATGGGATTGTGCAGGCGATTAACTCGGGCGCGAGGGTTATTAACTTGAGCTTGGGGAGTCCAGAGGATAGTCCCTTTTTGCACAACATAATCCAGCAAGCGCTTGACCAAAATATCCTCTTTTTTGCTTCGGCGGGAAATCAGGGCGGTACGCTCCCGATGTATCCGGCCGCTTACGCCGGGGTGAATCCGGTGACCGCCCTGGACCCCAATGGCCAGATTGCTTCCTACGCTGATCGTGGCAGTTGGGTCTCACTCGGCGCCCCGGGAACGAGTATCATCGTTTACGGAAACCAACCATGGTACGTGGTCGGCACGTCCCCCGCAGCGGCCTTCACGAGCGGTCTGGCCGCTGGCTATATGGATGTCAATCACAGTACTACCGCTCAGGCGCAATCCTTCGTCCAAAGCAATTTCGCCCTAAAATCTGCCTCGGGCCAGTGACTCGGTGGCCTTCCGAGTGTGTGTTTCGCTGGCTTGACATCACTGGTCGAGTTGCCAGACTCTCGAACCCACATGAGTTCGGACAATCCGATGAAGCATTTCATCCTCGCCTTTGTGCTGGCCTTGGGCTGTTACGCCCTGTTCTACCACGCCATCGAGCATCGGCGGACACGCAAAGGGCCTTGGCACGTCACCTTTACAAATTCACCCGCAGGCGCGCCCGCCCTTGTCATCAACCAGCACAAGCTCGCCATCACCAATGTCCAAATCGAGTTTCCCGACCAGATGCTTCCGGCAACCAATGCCTTGGGCTCTCTCATTTTCGCACAGCCGCAGCCCGTCCCGTATCCCGTCCCGTTCGGCTCCTGTATCTTTATGGACACGACATTCCTGCCGGGTACAGTCACTTTCCAGCTCTTCAATCATGAGATCGAGTTGCTGCCTCGCGTGCTGATTATCGATCGGCAGGAGCATCCCTGGCTTTCCGACAGCACCATTACCCTGCATGCGGCCCACGCACCGGTGGTCCCTCAATCACATTGATCAAAACCTCATCTGTAGATCAAATATTTCGCGCGTATCTTTTGGAACTCGTCCAGGTCCTTTTGCCAGCTCAGGTGAATCTCGCTGAGCGGTTTGTCGGCCTTAATCGCTTCCAGAGTTGGCGGGTGCAACAGCAGGTGGCTCACCTTGTCCGGGTCGAAGTCGTGCGGATAAAGACGGTACAAGGTTTTGGCAATCTGCAGGCCGACATCGACCACGTTGCAGGCTTGGCGGTCGGTCAGGAGGATGTAAACGCCCCGGCAGAATTGATTTTGGTATGTGCTGTAGGTGGGCGTAAAGCGGATGGGCACGAATCGGACGTCAGGTAAGCGGGCATGGTTCAATTCATCGGCCAGCCGCACATCATCGACGTACGGGGCGCCCACTATCTCGAAAGGGGTATCGGTGCCGCGTCCCACCGAAACGGCGCGCTCCAGAAGACCCAGCCCGGGATATAGAATCGCCTCGGTCAGATTGCGGATATTGGGTGAAGGGTCCGTCCACGGCAGCCCGGTTTGGTCGAACCACAAATCCCGGCGCCAGTTCTCCAGCGGGATGACAGTTAAATCCGCCGCGCAGTTGCGCTCGGCTTTGAACATCCGCGCCAACTCGCCGATGGTCATCCCATAGCGAAGCGGGACCCGGTGAAATCCAACGAAACTAGGTTCGCCGATTAAGACCGGCCCATCAATGGTCACGCCATTGAGCGGATTGACCCTGTCCAGGACAAAGTATTTCTTGCCATTCTCGGCGGCGGCTTCCATGGCCAAGGCCATTGTGGCGGTGTAAGTGTAAAACCTGCAGCCAATATCCTGGATATCGAAGACCAACGCATCGAGGTGCTGAAGTTGCTCGGGTTTGGGTTTGAGATGCTCGCCGTAGAGGCTATAGACAGGCAACCCGCTTTGCTCGTCCACCTCATCGGAGACCGGCTCATCTTTCAGGCCACGGATGCCGTGTTCGGGACTGAAGAGTGCCTTAAGTTGAACCTCCGGAGCGTGCAGGAGCAGATCAATGGTCGGATTGCGCTGGCGGTCATGGCCCGTATCGTTGGTAATCAGGCCAACCCGCAGGCCCTTGAGCGGCGCGAAATGTTCTTTCACCAGAACGTCAATCCCATTGAGGGTTTTGAACTGAGCCACGGGTTTTTCCCGCACCAAGCGGGGCTCTGCGTTAGTCCATGGCGGAAGCGCGCCGGGCACGTAGGTAAAATTGTAATCCGCGATGGCTTGGGCCGCCAAAGTGGCAAGCTGGGCCCGAAGTGCCCCGACATTGCCTTCCTCTGTCGGATGATTGCGGTTCGACAGGAAAATCACGAAGCTTTGGGAAAAAGGATCAATCCAGATGGAAGTGCCGGTCCAGCCGGTATGGCCGTAGGAACCCAGTGGGAAAATCTTCCCGCGCGCCCCGCTGTAGCCCGAGTCGATATCCCATCCCAGCCCACGACGGTCTGAAATGTAAGGAGGGCTTTGAACGCTGGTCATCAAACGGACCGTTTCGGGTTTCAACACGCGCGCGCCCTCCAACTCACCCAAATTGAGGAGCATGCGGGCATACCGCGCCAGGTCTGCGGCTGTAAAGAACAGCCCGGCATGGCCCGCGACCCCGCCCATCTTGCGCGCCGTGGGGTCATGCACCACTCCGCGCCAGGGTTTGCCATCCACCATCTCCGTCGGCGCGATGCGCCCCAGCTTCGATTCCGGCGGCAGATAACCCGTATCCACCATCTTGAGCGGTTGGTAAATCTCGCGGGCAACAAATTCATTGAGCGGGATTTTGCTCACGCGCTGGACGATTTCGCCCAGGAGAAAGAAGTTGATGTCGCTATAGCGGAAGACTGTGCCGGGCGGACTTACGAGCTGCGCCGCGCAGGCCTTTTGAATGGCCGTTTCGGACCCATGCCAGTCGGTGCGGGTCTCGATATCGCCGGGCAAACCCGAGAGGTGCAACATGAGTTGCCGGACGGTAATGGCTTCCTTGCCCCCGCCCTTGAACTCCGGGATATAGGTTTGCGCGCGCTCATCCAGACCGATTAAGCCGCGCTCGACCAGGAGCATTACCGCTGGGGTGCAAGCAACCACTTTGGTTAGCGAAGCGGCATCAAAAATCGTGTCTTCGGTCATCGGCTCCACATCCGGGACCAGGGCGCGATGGCCGTAGGCCTTATGATAGCTGAGCCCTTGGTGTTCAACCCACAACACGCCACCGGGACATCGGTGCTCGGCTATGGCCTGCTCGATGGCTGCGTCCATCTTGGCAAGCTTTTCCGGGCGAAAACCCGCCTCGCCAGCCAGCACTGAGAGCAAACCGAAATTGAACGCGAGCCAGAGGCAGCAAAGGAAGGAAGCAGACCCCAACGAAACGCGACGGCAATTCATCATTATGCAGGATTAAACCCAGGCTCTGGTCGCGCGGCAACCGTAAAGTCCGGTTGTATCGACTCGGGCCGTTGTGAATAGCGGTGAATAACTCCTGATTGACTGACCATTCCCGCAGAGCAAGCCTTGGCTCCGATCCAGCATAGTGAGGCGGCGCGGTTCGCCGCTGGCAAAACTCTGCCCACCACAGCGGGTACAACAATGGTTCCGGCGGCAAATCTGTTTCGACACGCGGCTTTCCGTTCCTCAGTCGCAGGAGTTCTCTCAATCTTTTTCTCCGCCACGACAATCCTGGCCAGCAACGTGGCTCTGGCTTGGAACCCCAGCCCTTATACCGGACCGACGGTGGCGGGTTACCGGTTGTATTATGGCACCGTCAGCCAGCAGTACTCAGCTATGATCGATGCGGGTAATGCGGACTCTCTGACGGTTTCGAATCTGGTCGCAGGCACCACTTACTATTTCGCCGTCACGTCGTACACCGATACTGGACTTGAAAGCGCCTTTTCCGGAGAGGTTGTTTACACCGTTCCTGCTCCCGCCGCGCCACCGACAATCGATCCACTGGCGGACTTAACAATCAGCGAAAACGCCGCTCGGCAAATCCTTCGCCTCTCCGGAATATCCGCCGGCGCCGGGAACCAATCTCAGCTCATTGGTGCGACTGCCACCTCGAGCAATCCAAACCTACTCCCAAATCCGGTTGTCGATTACACCAGCCCAAACTCGACGGGTGCCATCACATTCGCTCCGGCAATGAATACATTTGGCTCAGCGCTCCTCACGGTCACTGTGAGGAATAATTCGCTCTCCAACAACACGGCATCGAGCGCATTTACCGTGACGGTGAACCCCAATCCGGCTGCTTTGGAGATCGCTACCAATGCCGTCGTGGCGCCCAACTCGACTTTTTGGTTCGCGCTCAATGCACCTATTGCAAGCGCCGGAGGGTTGAATCTGAGCCTGGATGCCGGGGCGCCAACAGGCGCGCAAATTCTCACTCGGAACGGCGTTGCGGCCCTCGTATGGACCCCCTCGGTTGCCCAGGCCTCAACAACCAATCTAATCGATGTGATTCTCACCAATGCTGCCATGCCGGATTTCGCTGAGCATCAAGCCGTGATTGTTGTGGTGCAAAACCTATTGACCCTAAGCCTCGGCGCAACCTCGGTCGAAGCCGGCCAAACGGCCAATGTGCCGATTTATCTCTCTTCGAGTGATGGGGTGTCGAGCCTCACGTTTGCTGTAGGCTGGCCGTTCGATACGCCCCCTTCTATTTCCATGAATGGTGTCCTTTCCACCGTGCTCAACCAGGCGACGAACCTGTTGGTCACGATTCAAACTGGTCTCCAACCCATTCAAGGCTCCAATCTCATCGGTGAGTTAAACTTCCAGACCTCTCCGCTGCAAGCCTCCGGCTTTAGCGATCTGCCGGTCCAAATCCTCGGCGCCCTCGATGCGAATCAATCGCCTTATCTGAACTTTGGAACCGCAGCAGGCCGGGTTGCGTTGGTTGGGGATGTTCCCTTGCTGCAGGCGGCTTTTATGTCGGGACAGGTGGTGAGGTTAACCCTTTTAGGCAGCGTGGGCGCCAGTTATGGTTTGCAGTACGCTACTAATCTAAACCCGCTGGCCTGGTATGATCTGCTGGATTACTCGCAAACAAGCATCAGCCAAACGCTGGACCTGGCCCCAACCAATCCACTCACCGTTTTTCGCCTAATCCAGCGTTGATTGCACCCGGCGCCGCAGTCCCAGGGCCAAGGCGCCCAATCCCAGGCTGATCAGCCCAACTGAGGAAGGCTCTGGCACCGGTTGAGGTGAAAAACCCAGGTTATCCACGATCAACGGCTGTTGGGTTTGCATCGAATCGTTCTCGATTTGCACGGTGGCAAATTGCCCATCAAAGGCTGAGATGTCCCCGCTGTACAGGTCTCCGCCCATGGAGGTCATAGGAATGACGCTGGAATCGATGCTGAGGGTGAAGTCCCCGGCTGCAAGCATGTGGAACGATTTCGCGTCGCTTGGAATCACGCCCTGCTCCGAGATGGAGGCGTTGACCCAGGGTGAGTTCGGATCATACCGGTTGAAATGGCCGCTCACTAAAGCCAGCGAGTAATTCCCCGCCAACGGCGACCAAAGAGTCGATGAGGAGTCCACCAGGAAATAGTATTGGGCGATGCTCGCCTGAGGAGGATTATGGTGATACACAAAGACCGAGTCCCCCCCCTCGGCATGCTGCCAACCCGGCGCTGCCAGACTCCAACCCAGCCAGATACCATCCGATGGGATGGACGAAGCCCCTATCCCTTCAAAATCCAAGTCGCTGAAATTCTGGCCCAGAGCGGTCAGGAGCATGCTGGAAATTGCGACCGCCGCCCAGAACCTGGGGTTCAGGCGGATGCCAAAACACAAAGCCCTTCCGGCAAGCAAATAGCGCTGTTTGGTCACGAATAAGATCAGACCACTTTAGCACAAAATGGAAAAGACCAACAATTACGGACAAAACCGTAGGCAAAACCACGGAACTGGGTGCTTTAAAGCAGATTGATCGGCAGCTCGTTCCCGGCCCGGTTCTCGTCAGAAAAGCGGTCTTCTGATGCTGTCATGTCCTTACGGCTGGCACTGTGCTTTTCCTGGCCAGATTCAGAGTCTTTCCGCCCCTGGCCATTCGCTTCTCGGGTTTGAGTTGTCAGGAGCCGACGAAGGTCTGTCAGGACCCGGCAGGCGGCGGCCATTTCGTTGTCCGGTATTTGGCTCGACAGGGCCGCCAGCCATTCGCCCTCATATTGCGCTGAGGCCGCAAGTGCTAACACGCCCTGCTCACTGAGGGCCACCAGGGGAGACCTTTTGTGCATAGGATTATGGGTTAATTCCAAATAACCCTCGGCGGCCAACCGGTTGACGAGGATTTGAATGTTCTGACGCGAAGTCAATCGGAGCCGGCCAAGCTGCGGCACGGTTTGGGGTCCATGCGCGTTGAGCAATTCCAGAATGCCCAGGCCAGCGCCCGGGGCGTCCTGGATTCCTGCGGACCTGGTCACCTGCTTGAGCTTGAGCGCCACCGCGGCGATTTCTCTCAAAAACGCCCGCAACCCACTCGCGCCTGCTCCCGCCGCAAGACTGTTAGCCTCGGGCTGGTGCTCTTGTGGGCTCAAATCTCCCATCCCGCGCGGTTTTTGCGAAACTTCAACTCGTTCGCTTCGGGTGAATTGCTGAATTCGAATTTCGCCGTGTCCCATTGGAGCTTTTGGTTTACTCGCTGAGCAATGGTGCCCAGCAGGATGGTCTCGGCAAACGGATAGGCGGCTTCGAAACTAGCGTCTGAAGGCTGACCTCCCCTGCAGGCACGGATGAATTGGTCCAGTTCATCAATGGGCCGGGGCAGTGTTTGCGGGGGCGGTTTAAAGTCACGCATTCGCGCTTGCGGTATCAGGCGTGGGTTCTCACCCATGAACCCAGCCAGCAGTTTTCCGTTATCCCCAACAAACAACAGTCCCTCTTCGGGCATTGCTTCGCCATCACGCTCGAGTTCGGACGGGATTGGCGGACGCAACCCTCCGTCATACCAGTGCAGAGTGACCGGCGGCAGTCCTCCCCGCGCGGGGAATTGCCAATGGATGAGCGAGGCCTCCGGGTAAGAAACTCGGTTCACTTCCTTGTGCCACGTGTAATCTTTTATCTTCCAAAATTGGCTGCGAGTGGACTCGACGCTGATGGGTGAGCCGAGTTTAAGAATGGCGAATATCTGATGAAAACTGTAGTGGCCCATGTCGCCCAGCGCCCCGGTGCCGAAATCATACCACCCTCGGAACACCACATTGGCGTAGGCCGGATTATATGGCCGCTCGCTGGCTGGTCCCAGCCACAGATTCCAATCCAAACCCTCGGGGACCGGTGGAGTGTCCTTGGGCGGTTCGATCATGCCTTGTGGCCAGAAAGGACGCGATGACCAATTGTGCACCTCCCGGACCGGGCCGATGGCCCCTGCCCCGAGCCATTCGGCAATCGTGGGGGTGCTCCCCATGCCGGCTGAGCAAAATAACTGGTTCGCCACCCCCGTTTGACGCGCCGTGTCGCGCACCTGACGCACTTCATTGAGCACATTCGAGACCGGCTTGTGCGTGATAACGTGTTTGCCCGCCCGCATCGCCCGCACCGCAATGACACCGTGCAGGTGTTCGGGCGTCATAATATAGACCGCGTCAAGGTCCTTCTCGTTTTCGAGGAGTTCGCGAAAATCGCTGTAAGCCCGGCAGGCGGTTGCTGCGCTCTTCTGTTTGGCATAATGCCGATTGACAACCTCGAAGCCGACCTCCCGCCCGCACAACCCGCCGCGCGCACCTTGAGCCCAGTTGGGGTCTCCGACGAACTTGCGAATCTTATCGTTTAACTCGTTTCTGCCCCATTCCGGGTAATCGTCGCTGCGCCGATTCGGGTCGCAAACCGCCGCAATTCGGATTTCGGGCTTCTCAAGGGCCTGCATGAGTTGGCGCAGCCCTTGGGTGCCGCAGCCGACGTACCCGATATTGATCCGCTCGCTGGGGGCGACGTAACGCGGTCCGCCCAGCACCTCCCGCGGCACAAGGGCAACCGCCGCCGCCGCCGCGCCCGCCCCCGCCAGAAACCGGCGCCGGGACAGCGGGTTTGCTGGATTGTTTTCGCTCACTTTAGTTTCAGAGCGATTTCTTTCTCCAACTCGTGGGCTAAATCGATGTCCGCGCCGCCGCCCGGTGTGCGGGTCTGCACAGTGACCTGGGTGATCTTGGGGTCCACCGGCTCGACGCGTACCCACACATTGCGCTGGTTGACTTTGCCCTCCACGGTTTTGACCGTATTGGTTTGATTATACAGAGTGCTCTCGTTGACCAGCACGCCGTTGTTGCTGATCACTTGCTTGGCCGCTTGAAAGACCTCATCCACCGACCGCTCATACCGCCCCTCGACGCGGTCTTTGATAAAGGGCATACCAGGGGTGGTCCGCTGGTTGACCGTGCTGACGCATCCGGCCAGGAGCAGCACCGCTCCAATCGACATCGCCAAAAACTTCAATTTCATGCTCGCCATGCAACCACATTCCCCAAAACCGTCAAGCCCGATCACACCAGAGGCAAAATGAAGAAGCCAGAAAGCCGCCCCCGTTGATTTGGCGCGGAGTTCGCCATGATGTATGCTGGCATCGGCCTTATTTGCATGAAACACCCGATCATTTCGAGAGGTGAGGCATTGGGAATCCTCAAAAATGACCTCCGCAAGGCGGCGCTCACCAAACATGCTGCCGAGTTGGCAAATGCCACTCAGGAGGAACGCCAACAGATTCTTAAACGTATAGACCGGAGCGTTCAAAAGGAACTCTGGCGCCGCATGGAATTCCACACCCTGATACACTGAATTTTTTGCACCAGAGGCAAAAGGCAGAAACACGAGCCAGAAATATACAGGACGGGGAAAGAAAGAGAATGCGGTTTGATTTATCGCTCACTGCATGTGGAGTGCGGCGGCAAGCGCAGCGCGACGCCGCTTTTGGATGGCTCGCTTGATGCTCGGCACGCTTTTGATTTTGTTGCGGGAACGTAAGCAACCGAGCCATTCTGAGATCGGCGCGCTTCTTGTGGTGTCCTCTATGCGATAGCCCTTGGTGGGGTGATATGGCTCCTGGGGTTCCAACCCCACATGTGGTCCAGCGCGTTCGTATTCGGTTCACTTGCTCTCGGCTGTGCTTATGGCTACTTCCGGAGCCGTGGTGCAGCATCTGAGGCATCCGTTGGGCCTCGAAGAGCACTGACAGAAGTAGAAAATGTCAACGACAAGCATGTGAAACGGATGAGGGGGGCGGCGGTTGCGGGCTGCTGCACGACGCTAGCTGCTACCTTCATGTGCTCCGGCGCCGAGCGCTTCGACCATTTCGATGATATCCTCGTTCCATGGAGGGACATTCCGCAACGGCTCCCCTTCTCTCTTTTAGCGGGAGTTATTGTTGCTCTGTGGTGGCTCTTTGCCGAGAAGAGAACATCCTGAGGCCACCTGCATGGCCGCCTCGATTCAACAATCGTGGAAATCGGCGCGTGTTTGTCATGGGCTGTCCTCGTCTAAAAGGGGTGAGCACGAGTCGGCCTCCTCTCGCCCTTTGTTGCTATCACTCGCAAAACCGCCGTAGCACGCAATTTACGAATCCAAATCTGGAGATCGAAACGGCCCGATCAAGCTCCTTCTGTTCTTCCACCTCAACCTTTTGAAGTATCGGGCCATACTTGGCTGCGTCCTGTTTAAGGTCCGCCTTCCATCCGTCCACCAGTTCCTCAACTTTTTCCAACTGGTCCTTATCAGTCCAAATGCCGCCGCATTCAGGACACTTGTGCAGAATAATCCCGCTGGTGTCCGCATAATTGAAATGCTCCATCTGCACGTTTCCGCAGGCAGGACAATTCAGCTCATCGTGATCGTCTTTCTCAGATGTGAAGATTTCTTTGTTCACGGCTGCTAATGAGGAAATC